>MWBB01000276.1 GCA_002068835.1 Acidobacteria bacterium ADurb.Bin340
GCGGAGTCGGGCGCTGGCGGCGTGGTGGACGAGGCCTTCGGCTTCGGCCAGGCGAGCCACCCAGGGGGCCGCGGCGGCGGCATCGGCGGGCGCCAGCCGCAGCAGGCTCTGGCGCTTCAGGTAGGTGGCCACGCCCAGGGGCCCCGTGAAACGGGCGGTCCGGGCGGTGGGCAGCACGTGGTTGGGCCCAAGGCCGTAGTCCCCGAAGGCCTCGGCGGAGGCGGAACCCACAAATACGGCACCAGCGGTGGTGAGCCGGGGCAGCCAGGCTTCCGGATCCGCCACCACCAGTTCCAAGTGCTCCGGCGCCCAGGTCTGGGCGAAGGCGATGGCCAAGTCCCGGTCCGCCCGAATCATGCGCCCGTGGCGCGTCAGGCTGGCCTCCAGGATGGCCCGGCGGGGCGAAGCCGCCACCCGGGCTTCCAGTTCCCTGGCAACGGCCGCCAGCAGCCCCTCCGAATCGGAGATCACCACGGCGGCGGCATCGGGATCGTGCTCCGCCTGGGCCAGCAGGTCCTCGGCCACCTGGTCGGGACGGGCGGTGCCATCGGCCAGGACCAGCAGTTCCGTGGGCCCGGCCACGGCATCGATGCCGCAGGTGCCCGCCAGCTGCCTCTTGGCCTCCGCCACGAAGCGGTTGCCGGGCCCCGCGATGAGGTCCACCTGGGGTTCGCCGAAGGCCAGCCAGGCCACCGCCTGGGCGCCGCCCACCTGGAGGAGTTCCTCCAGGCCCAGCAGGGCGGCGGTGGCGAGGACCAGCGGATCCGGCCCTTCGGGGCGCGGCGGGGTGACGCCGATGATCCGGCCCACCCCCGCCACCTGGGCCGGGATCACGGTCATGGCCAGGGTGCTGGGGTAGAAGGCGCGGCCGCCCGGGATGTAGACGCCCACCCGCTGGAGGGACACCCAGCGCTCGCCCACAGTGCCGCCACCGGCCAGCTCCAGGCTCACATCGGCCAGGGCGGCTCGCTGGGCCTCGGCAAAGGCGCGAACGCCCCCGACCATCGCCTCCAGGGCCCGGACCAGCTCGGGATCTTCCCGCCTCAGGCGAGCCAGGGCCCCCTGCAGGGCGTCGGGACGGACCGCCAGCAGTTCCGGGGAGAACCCGAGCCCATCGAAGCGCTCCGAGCAGGTCCGCACGGCGGGGTAGCCCTCGCGGCGCACCGAGGCCAGGATCGCCCCGACCGTTTCCCGGGTGTTCTGCTCATCCTCGCCATCGCGAACCAGAGAGGCCACCCGTCCGGGCAGCTCGGCCCGGGTTTCAAGCGTGATGGAGGGGATGAAGCAACACCTGTGCACCTCATGGGTGAAGTGGGCATCGTGTCACGAGGCCCGGAACGTCGTCAAGGGCGAACCTTCAGGCGGGGATCGGATGGGCGCCTGAGAGCCCCGCGAACACAGGCCGACGCGGGCGCTCGACTCCCGCCTCCGCCCAGGTCCAGGCGGTGGGATCCGCCAGGAGGGCCTTCACCAGGGCCACATGCAGGGCGTGGCCCGCGGCCTCCGCCTCCACCAGCCCCAGGATCGGCGCACCCACCAGGGCCAAATCGCCGACGAGATCCAGCATCTTGTGGCGCACCGCCTCGTCCTCGTAGCGCAGGGTGTCGTTGAGCGGGCCATCCGCCGCGTAGACCACAGCGTTCTCCAGGCTGCCACCCTGGGCCAAGCCCATGGCACGCATGGCAGTGATGTCCTGCTCCATGCAGAAGGTCCGGGCTGGGGCCAGTTCCCGCAGGTACTTCGCTGGATCCAGGCTGAGCTCGCGGCTCTGGCGGCCGATGCTCTTCAGGTCGAAGGCGATGGTGTAGCGCAGACGCAGCCCATCGTAGGGGCTCACACGCATCCGCTTGCCCTTGGCCTCCACCTCCACGGGGCGGAGCACCTTGATGAAGCGGCGGCGGCCAGGAAGCTGCGCGATGCCCGCCCGCTGGATGGCCTCCACCCAGGGCCGGGCGCTGCCGTCCAGGATGGGGAGTTCCTCGCCGTCGGTTTCGATGAGGAGGTGCTCCACCTCCAGGCCCATCAGGGCCGACAGGAGGTGTTCGATGGTGCCGAACCGGATGCCATCCTGAACCAGCGTGGTGGCCAGGCTCAGGTCGCCCACACGGTCGGCCCGCGCCGGGACCTCGATGCCGCTGGGGGTGTGGCGGAAGCGCAGGCCCGTGGGCTGATCCACCGGGCGCAGGGTCACGCGGCAGGGGCGGTTGCCATGCAGGCCGCGGCCTTCCACCGTGATGGCGCGCTGCAGGGTCTGGGGCTGAAGGGCTCGGGGCATGACCACTCCGAGCAAGCCTTAAGCACATCCAATGCCAATATTTTTATATTGGCTTGAAACGAGTTAACACGAAGCGACGTATGCCAAACCGTGGCCCGGGTCACCACACACCGTGGTCATCCCTGCGGCACGAGCCGATCCCAGTCCTCGGGCGTGGTGAGCTTGGCGTTGGAGGTTGGCGCCTCCACCAGCTTCACCCGCAACCCAAGAGCCTCCAGGACCGAAACATCATCCGTGCCCTCGAAACCCTGGTCCTGGGCCCACTGGAAGGCCTTCCGCCATGTGGAGAGCCGCGCAATCTGCGGCGTCTGGGCCCGGAAGATCTCGGCCCTCGGTTCCGTGGACAGCACCTGCCCTTCCCCGTCGACGCGCTTCAGGGTGTCCGTGGACGGCTCCCCCAGCAGCGCACCATCCCAGGATTCCAGCGCTGCCAAGGCCATGCGGATGGGCCCTGGGGGCGGAAAGGGGCGGACGCCATCGTGAATCATCACCGGCAGGTCCCGTTCGGTCGGCAGTGCCTCCAGCGCCGCCTTCACCGAAGCCTGGCGGGTGGCTCCGCCGGGGACGGCCCACAGCGGCACAGGGAAGCGCCAGGCGCGGACTTCCTCCAACCGATCGGGCGGAACCGCCAGGGCGA
>MWBB01000277.1 GCA_002068835.1 Acidobacteria bacterium ADurb.Bin340
AACTTGAAGAACGTCGATCTCGAGGTGCCGCGGGACGCGCTGATCGTGTTCACGGGGCTCTCGGGGTCGGGAAAGTCGTCGCTCGCGTTCGACACGATCTATGCCGAGGGACAGCGCCGCTACGTCGAGAGTTTGTCGGCTTATGCGCGGCAATTCCTCGAGATGATGCAGAAGCCCGATGTCGATCACATCGACGGTCTTTCGCCCGCGATCTCGATCGAGCAGAAGACGACGAGCAAGAACCCGCGCTCGACCGTTGGCACGGTCACGGAGATCTACGACTACCTGCGCCTGCTCTTCGCCCGCACGGGCAAGCCCGTGTGCGTGGCCTGCGGCCAGCCCATCGCCAGCCAGACCATCCAGGAGATGGCGGACCAGATCCTGGCCCAGCCCGAGGGCGCCCGAGTCCAGATCCTTTCGCCCGTGGTGCGGGGCCGCAAGGGCGAATACAAGCGGATGCTCCAGGATCTGGTGAAGCGCGGCTACATCCGCGCCCGGGTGAACGGAACGCTGCTGGACCTCACGGAGGGCCTGCCGGACCTGGACAAGCAGAAGAAGCACACGATCGAAGTGGTCATCGACCGCCTGAAGGTCTCCGAATCCATCCGCACCCGCCTGGCCGACAGCCTGGAGATCGCCTGCAACCTGGCGGAGGGCGCCGCGCTGGTGGATCTCGAAGGCCAGGAGCGGCTCTTTTCCTCGAAGCTGGCCTGCAACAACGCCGCCTGCGCCCGCTTCGGCCTGGGGCTGCCGGAGCTGGAGCCCCGGAGCTTCTCCTTCAACACGCCCTACGGTGCCTGCCCCACCTGCGATGGCCTGGGCTTCAAGCGTCAGTTTGCGGAGGAGCTGATCGTTCCCAACCCGGAACTGAGCATCAACGATGGGGCGCTCCAGGCGTCCGGATGGCGGAGCGTCAACGAGGATGGGTGGCGGGCCCAGATGATGGACCAGCTTTCCGCCAAGCTGGGCTTCAGCCTGGATACGCCGTGGAGGAAGCTCCCGGCGGACATCCGCGAGGTCATTCTCCACGGCAGCTCGAAGGCCATGCGCTTCAAATACGAGAAGGGGCGCAGCAGGTACGAGTTCCTCCACACCTTCGAGGGGATCATCGGCAACCTGGAACGCCGCTATCGGGAGACGAGCAGCGAAGAGATCCGGGCCGAGATGGAGGAATCCATGAAGGTGATCCCCTGCGAAGCCTGCGGGGGGCAGCGTCTGAAGCCCGAGGTGCTGAGCGTCTTTGTGGAGGGCCGGAACATCGCCCAGGTGGTGCAGCAGAGCGTGCGGGAGGCCCGGGCCTGGTTCGCGGAACTGGCGCTGGAGGGCAAGGATGCGGTCATCGCGGAAAAGGTGCTGAAGGAGATCCGGGAGCGCCTGGGCTTCCTGGACGATGTGGGACTGGGCTACCTCACCCTGGACCGGGGCGCCGCGACCCTTTCCGGGGGCGAGGGCCAGCGCATCCGCCTCGCCACGCAGATCGGCAGCAAGCTGCAGGGCGTGGTGTACGTGCTGGACGAGCCCAGCATCGGCCTGCACCAGCGGGACAACCAGAAGCTCCTGAAGACCCTTATGGACATGCGCGACCTGGGCAACTCGGTGCTGGTGGTGGAGCACGATCTGGAAACGATCCAGGCGGCGGATCATGTGATCGATCTGGGGCCGGGTGCCGGAGAGCACGGCGGCCACCTGGTGGCCCAGGGCACGCCGGAGGAGATCGCCGCCACGCCGGGTTCCATCACGGGGGATTTCCTGTCCGGACGCGATGCGATTCCCGTGCCCCGCAAGCGCCGCAAGGCCACCCGAGGGCATCTGAAGGTGGTGGGCGCCTCCGAGAACAACCTGAAGGATCTGGATGCGGCTTTTCCCGTGGGGCTCTTCACTTGTGTTACGGGCGTTTCAGGTTCCGGCAAGAGCACCCTGGTCAACGAGATCCTCTACAAGGCTTTGGCCAACCAGCTTCGCCAGGGGGTGCATGTGGTCGGAAGGCACCGGCGCATCGATGGCCTCGAAGCCATCGACAAGGTCATCGACATCGACCAGGCGCCCATCGGCCGCACGCCCCGCAGCAACCCGGCCACCTACACCGGCCTCTTCATGCCCCTGCGGGAGCTCTTCAGCCAGTTGCCCGAAAGCAAGGCCCGGGGCTACACGCCGGGGCGCTTCAGCTTCAACGTGAAGGGTGGCCGATGCGACAAGTGCGAGGGCGACGGCGTGCTGAAGATCGAGATGCACTTCCTCCCGGATGTGTATGTCACCTGCGAGCAGTGCAAGGGCAAGCGCTACAACCGCGAGACCCTGGAGGTCCACTACAAGGGCAAGTCCATTTCGGATGTGCTGGCCATGACCGTGGAAGAGGCGCTGGAGCTCTTCGCGCCCATCCCGACCCTGGCCAACAAGCTGCAGACCCTCATGGATGTGGGCCTGGGCTACATCCGCCTGGGCCAGAGCGCCACCACCCTCTCCGGCGGCGAGGCCCAGCGGGTGAAGCTGGCGAAGGAACTGAGCAAGCGGGCCACGGGGCGGACGGTCTACATCCTTGATGAGCCCACCACGGGTCTGCACCTGAAGGACATCCAGAAGCTGCTGGAGGTCATCACGCGGCTGGTGGATCAGGGCAACACGGTGATCGTCATCGAGCACAACCTCGATGTCATCAAGACCGCCGACTGGATCCTGGACCTGGGGCCGGAAGGCGGCGCTGGGGGCGGCCGTCTGGTGGCGGAGGGCCTGCCGGAAGCCATTGCACGCGTTCCCGCGAGCATCACGGGACAGTACCTCAAACCCTACCTCTGACCCGCTTCAGGCCTCCACATCCAGGTTCCGCCCCACAGGTTCCCGGCGGTTGGGAACCTCCTGGATGGGCGGCGGGGGCGCGGGATCCTTCCGGGGCGGCGGGG
>MWBB01000278.1 GCA_002068835.1 Acidobacteria bacterium ADurb.Bin340
CCCTGCCGATCAGGCGGGCGGGGTCCGATTCCGCGGCCAGGGCCAGGGACGGAATGCCGAGGGGGAGCAGGGCCAGGCCGCCGATCCAGCCCAGGGCCTTGCGGAGGGGCGGATCGTCCTCGCCCCGCCGTGCGGTGAGGTAGGTGAGGGCCAGGGCGAAGCAGGCGAGGATCGCGATGCGCGCGCCATCCTCTCCATGGACGTTCCGGGCTTCCAGCCAGGCCACCCATTCGCTGATGAGCCAGGCGGGCGCGAGGAGGGCCAGAAGGCTGCCCTGGATCCAGTCCCGCAGGAGCGCCCAGGCAAAGGCAGCGCCCAGGGCCCAGAGCAGGATGCCTCCGGGCCAGTGCTCCTGGAGGTTGAAGATCTGGCCCGCCAGGAAGATTCCCGCCCCCAGGGCCAGGGTGCCCAGGCCGTGAAGGGCCATGGCCAGCCGGGGCATGCGCAGGGTGAACCACGCGCCCCCCAGGTGGAACAGCGCCACCTGGGCGAGCACGAGGGCGAAGCGCGACGCGGGGCTGAGGCCGTCCCAGTGGGCGGCCACGAACAGCAGGGTGCCGGCGCCCACCATTAGGGTGCCCAGGGCCAGGGCCAGGAGGATGGGCCAGCGCAGACGCACCGAAGGCGCCAGCGCCTGCTCCGATTCGAAGGAACGGATGCGCTCGGCGGTTTCGGCATCCATGAGTCCCGCCTCCAGCCAGCGTTGGAGGTGGTTGTTCAGCAGAGGCAGCATGGGGCGTCCTGGAAGAGGATCCATTCTACGACCTCTTCAGGAATATCCTTGATCTTCAAGCGTTTCTCGGCCACCCTGGAACCTTGATGTACGCAGGGCGCGCACCGGTCGGCGCCCCGGGCCCAGGGGGCCCAACGCTGAAACTGATGCTGCCCGGACCGGGGCCTCGCAGGCTGGAACGCCGCGGGGGCGGGCCCTTCCAGGAGCACCGAATGTCCTTTGAATCCTTGGGCTTGATGCCCGAGCTGCTGCGCGCGGTGCGCGAGCAGGGCTACGAAACCCCCACCCCCGTCCAGGCCCAGGCCATCCCGCACCTGATCGCAGGCCGGGATCTCATGGCGGGTGCCCAGACCGGCACCGGCAAGACCGCGGCCTTCACGCTGCCGCTGCTGCACCGCCTCGCGCCCCACGCCAATCCCAGCACCTCGCCCGCCCGGCATCCCATCCGCGCCCTGGTGCTCACGCCCACCCGCGAACTGGCCATGCAGGTGGAGGAGAGTGTTCGCACCTACGGCAAGTACCTGCCGCTGCGTTCCACCACCATCTTCGGCGGCGTGAACATCAACCCCCAGACAGCTGCCCTGCGCAGGGGCGCCGAGATCCTGGTGGCCACGCCGGGGCGTCTGCTGGACCACCACCAGCAGGGGCACCTGCACTTCGGCACCCTGGAGATCCTGGTGCTGGACGAGGCGGACCGCATGCTGGACATGGGCTTCCTGCCCGACATCCGGCGCATCCTGGCCCTGCTGCCGCCCCAGCGCCAGAGCATCCTGTGCTCCGCCACCTTCGATGGCGAGATCCGCAAGCTGGCCTCCAGCCTGCTGCGGGATCCCATCTCCGTGGACGTGGCGCCCCGGAACGCCACGGCCCAGGGCGTGCGCCAGGTGGTGCTGCCCGTGGACGCAGGCCGGAAGCGTGCCCTGCTCTCCCACCTCATCAAGGCGCGTCCCATGGAACAGGTGCTGGTCTTCACCCGCACCAAGCACGGGGCCAGCCGCCTGGCGGACCAGCTGGTGAAGGATGGCATCGCCGCCGCGGCCATCCACGGCGACAAGAGCCAGCCCCAGCGCATCAAGGCGCTGGAGGACTTCAAGTCCGGCGCCATCACCACCCTGGTGGCCACGGACATCGCGGCCCGGGGCCTGGACATCGACCAGCTGCCTCATGTGGTGAACTACGAACTGCCCTTCGTGCCCGAGGACTACGTGCATCGCATCGGCCGCACCGGCCGTGCCGGGGCCGAAGGCGAAGCCATGAGCCTCGTCTGCGTGGACGAGCACAAGCTCCTCAAGGACATCGAAGGCCTGCTCAAGCGCCCCATCACCCAGCTCCAGATCCCGGGCTTCGAGCCGGATCCCACCGTCAAGGCCGAACCCCTGCTCAAGGGGCGCGCCGGACAGGGCGGCCGGCCCCGGCGCGCCGGCGCCCCCACCACCACCCGGGGCGAACACAGCCGCGCACCCCGCCGCACCGCCAAGAGCTGACCAGCCGCCCCACAGAGCCCATCCAGGGCCCCCGGAAGCCGAATCGGGTTTCCGGGGGCCCTGGTGGGATGGACGGGCTATGAGCCTGGGCAGGTGGAGGTTCGCGAGGCGGATGAGCATTGCCCCAAGGAGGTCTGGATCGGCCTGAACCGGAAAGCCTCGCGGTATCGCAGCTCCGGCTGCGGGAAGCTCTGCGCCCGCTATCACGACGCGGAGGAGCACGAGATCCGCGATTTCTCGATCCTGGGCGTGGCCCTGCGGCTTTTCCTCGGGCGGTTCCGGGTGGCCTGTCCCCGGTATGGTCACCGGCTGAAAGCCCTGGATTGGCTGGAGCCTAGGTCGCGGGTCACGCGGCGCGTGGCGGAGGATGTGGCGCGGCCCTGCCGGGTGCTGTCCATCCAGCGAGAACCTCCTGCACTGGACCCTCAACGCCGCCTTCAACGAGGACGCGAACCGAACCCGGGAGGGCAATGGGCCGGAGTGCAGGGCGATCCTTCGTCATACCGTCCCCAACCTCCTGCGCCAGGATCCTGCCCCTGCGGGGAGCAACACGTTCAGGTGACTGCAGGCGGCCATGTCCCCCGACTACCGCATGGCCGCGCTCCTCGGGTTCCCGCTGACAAATTCATCTGCGAATCATTCCAGAATGAATCATGCGGTGGCCCTG
>MWBB01000279.1 GCA_002068835.1 Acidobacteria bacterium ADurb.Bin340
CCCACGGCTGTGGCAGGCTGGTGCGGGAGCCCGCCATGTCCACCCATCCTCCTTTGATCCTCGGCCACCGGGGCCTCTCCGCCCGCCACCTGGAGAACTCCATGGAAGCCTTCCGGGCCGCCCTGGCCGCAGGCATGGACGGCCTGGAGCTGGATGTGCAGCCCACGGCGGATGGCGTGGCCCGGGTGCTCCACGACGACACCCTGGAGCGCACGGCCCTGGGCTCCGGGATGCTCCGTCGCTTGCGCAGCGCGGAACTGCCGCTGCTGAAGAACGGCGAGGCGATCCCCTCCCTGTCCCAGGTGCTGGAGCTTCCCGCCGCCCACTTCAACGTGGAACTGAAGGGCGAGCCCGGCTGGCAGGCGGCCCTGGCGGCGGTGGAGGCCGCGGAATGCCTCGACCGGGTGCGCTTCTCCAGCTTCGAGCACACGGAGGTGCTCCAGCTCTGGGCCGCCTGCCCCGCGGCCCGCTGCGGCTTCCTGTGGGAGATCGACGAGGCGGACGAGCTCACCGCCGACGACCTGGAGTCCCTGCCCACAGCCCTGAGCCTCCACATCCCCCTGGCCTCCGCGAAGGCCCGGCCGGATTTCTGGGCGCCCTTCGCCGATCGGATCTACCTCTGGGACCTCGCACGGCCGACGGAGGCCGAAGGCCTGGGCTTCACGCCTGCGGCCCTTATCGTCGATCAGCCCTGAAAAGGAAGTCACCACGGAGACACGGAGGGCACGGAGACAAAGCGGAGAAGGTCCTGCGGGGCCCAGGCCAGGCTCCCGAGGGGGACCCGGCGCCACGGGTAGGCCGTTCAACCTTTGAAGGGGGCCTTGACCTTCCGCCCAAGGCCCACGGCGCTGCCGAGCCAGAGGAGCGAGGCGCCCAGGGCGGGCAGGGCCAGGGGCCAGGCCAGGGCGGCCAGGATCGGCGTCATCCAGATGCCCGCCAGATCCCCGGCCCGGTACACGAAGGTGTCGATGAAGCTCTTGGCCTTGTACTTCATTCCAGGGCCCAAGGGGATGTAGAGCATTTCCCGCACCGGGCGGTCCACAGCGTAGTGCAGGCCCCGGCGCAGCACCTGGACAGCAGCCAGGGTGGCGAAGCCGGGCCACAGGGCCAGGGCCCCGAAGCCGCCCAGGGTCACCAGGGGCAGCACCGCCAGCATCACGGGAATGCCCGCGCGGCCTACGAGGCGGTGGGTCAGGAAGAGCTGGGTCAGCAGCGTCAGGGCGTTCACGCCCAGGTCGATGCGGGCGAAGGCCGCGGTGCGCGCCGCCTGGGAGGCGAAGGCCCCTTCCACCACCCGCCCCTGGAGCACGTACAGGAAGGTGCTGGTGAGGGTGAAGAGCAGCATGTACACCGCGATGAGCTGCAGCAGGCGCGTGCGTCCCACCAGGCCCAGGCCCTCCAGGGCGCCGGGGCCGGGCTCCTTTTCGGGCGCTGGGGCGCGGAGGCTGGGGGCGCGGCGGAAGAGCCTCGCCACGCAGGCCACGGCGGCCTCCAGGGCCAGGGCCGCCAGCAGGAAGAGCCAGGCGGGATCCAGCCGGTGGGCCAGCCGCTCCGTCAGGGCCGAACCCACCAGGGCGCCCAGGGTGCCGCCGATGGCCAGGAGGCCGAAAAGCCGACCGCCCTGCTCCCGGTCGAACACATCGCCCATGAGGGCCCAGAACACCGACACCACGAAGAGGTTGAAGACGCTGAGCCAGATGTAGAACCCGTAGCCCAGCACTGCGCCGCCGTGGCCCGGCGCCAGCACATAGCCCAGCCCGAAGAGGCCCAGGCTCGCGGCGAACACATGGTAGGTGGCGGGGATGAAGCGCCGCCTCGGGAATCGCCCCGCCAGCGCAGCGTAAAGCGGATTCGCCAGCAGCATCACCAGCAGGGTGCCCGTCCACACCAGGGGCAGCTTGTCCGCGCCCCGGGCGATGCCGAAGGCCTCCCGCAGGGGCCGCAGCAGGTAGTAGCCCAGGAGCAGCAGGAAGAAGTAGCTGCCCGCCAGGGCCACCAGCAGGCCCTCGCCGGGGCGCACGGGCAGGAGGCGGGCCAGGAAACCGGATGGGGCGGAAGGCGAGGAGGAATCGGGCTGCATGGATCCTTGCCAGGGCGCGGGATGCTACCTAACCTTACGAGGCATCATTCCGTAGGCCTAGTCTGATTTCCCCACCGGAGGCTCCATGACCGTGGATCGCCGCACCTTCCTCAAGACCTCCGGGGCCCTGGCCGCCACCGGCGCCCTGCCCCTCGCCCTGGCCGCCAAGCCCGCCCGCAAGCCCCTGCGCATCCTCATCCTGGGCGGCACCGGCTTCCTGGGCCCCTCCACCATCGAGGTGGCCCTGGCCCGGGGACACAAGGTGTCGATGTTCAACCGGGGCCGCACCCGGCCCGAGCTGTTCCCCAGCGTGGAGAAGCTCCACGGCGACCGCGATCCCAGGAAGGGCGAAGGCCTCAAGGCCCTGGAGCAGGGCGAATGGGATGTGGTCATCGACAACAGCGGCTACTACCCGCGCATGGTGAAGGCCAGCGCCGAGCTGCTGGCCAAGCGCTGCCGCCAGTACCTCTACATCAGCTCCATCAGCGCCTACAGGGAGCCCAATCCCGTGAACGGGGTGGAGAGCGCACCCCTGGCCACCATGCCCGATCCCACGGCGGAAACCATGGGGCCGAACTACGAATGGTACGGGGCCCTGAAGGCCCTCTGCGAACAGGCCGCCGAGGCCGCCCTGCCGGGCCGCGCCACCCTCATCCGCCCCGGCTACATCGTGGGCCCCGATGATCCCAGCGGCCGCTTCACCTACTGGCCCGTGCGCTTCGCCCAGGGCGGC
>MWBB01000280.1 GCA_002068835.1 Acidobacteria bacterium ADurb.Bin340
CGGCCCAGGGCCACCAACTCCGGCACCGTGGCGGCCCGGGTGGCCCGCACCGTTTCGCGGATGCCGCCGCCCTCCGCCGCGATCTGGGCGTAGGTGTCGCCGTGGAGGCGCCGATTGAACTCCTGGCTGCGGTCCCCGCCGAAGACCAGGTGCGTGTGGGGGTCCACGAAGCCCGGCGTGGCCCAGCGGCCGCCGCCATCGATCCGGGGCGCCGCGGCCCAGGCGGCGGGCAGGTCGCTGCGCCGCCCGATCCAGGCCACCCGGCCCCCCTCGATCACCAGGGCTGGATCCTCGATGCGGGTGGTGCCCCAGGGCGTGTGGGGATCGGGGGTGAACAGGCCCCGGAGGTGGGTGAGGACGCGGGCTTGGCTCATATCTTCATTCTGTCAGACGCAGAGGGCGCGGAGCGACCAAGCGAAGCGGTGGCTGTTCCGTAGGAGAGGACGCGAAGGGCGGGCTTTGCCCGACCGCCGCGTGGGGGAGCCTGAGGGGGGACGCAGAGGGCGCGGAGCGACCGGGCGGTCCCCCCTCAATCAGCGAAGCCCCCGGCCTGATAGGATTCCTCCAAGCCCCCCGGAGGATCACCGTGCCGCGTCGTGGAACCTGGATGCGTGGACTCGCCCTGCTGGGGCTGCTGGCTGGACCCGCGGTGGCCCAGGGGTGGATGTCGAATCCCGATGCCAAGAACTGGGCCTGGGATCGCCTCAAGGGACGCTCCTACTACCTGCGGAACGCCCAGGGCGAGCCCCAGTGGAACCAGGGCGAACGCTCCTTCGACCAGCTGCCCTATCCCGACCAGAACCGTGAACTGCTGCGCATGCTGGGGCAGGGACGGGCCTCCCGGCGGGCCGCCCTTCTCGTGCTGGGGGATCGCCCCCTGGCGGACTGGGCCAAGGCCGCCCTCCAGGCCCGCGGCGACCGGGACGAGGTGGCCCTGTTCCTCCTGGCCAAGAATCACCGGCTGTCCGGCGCCAAGGATCCCTGGGCCTACCTGGATCCCGCAGATCGCCTGGAGCGGCCCTGGGGCCACGGCATCGGCCTCCACAAGGACAGCACCGCCTGGCGCCTCCAGGTCATTCCCAGCCCGGCCCTGATGGGGACCCTGCCCCAGAACGGCGGGCTTCCCAGCGCCCTGGAACGGGCCCCCGTGCCCACGGCCCTGGCCAGGCTCCGACAGCTCCGCCCTGGCCTCCTGGAGCTGCGAAAACTCGCCGCAGGGCCCGAAGGCATCCCCGCCGCCCTGGCCCAGGGCAGCCGCCTGGGCTTCCTGCTGCGCCACCTGGATCCCTGGCTGGACCAGGGCCTGGCCGCCCTGGGGCCCCTGGCCGAGCGCGAAGCCTGGGTGATGCACTACGGTTTCCAGCGCGATGACCTGGGCCCCAGCAGCGGCACCCTGGTGTGGCTCCCCGGCGAACTGCCCACCCGCACCCGCCTGCTGCTGGAACTGCTCAAGCTCAACCCCTCGTCCAAGGGCGCCCGCACCCGCACCGACACCTGGGAGCACCGGGGCCATACCGAAACCGTGACCGTGCTCCGGGCCTCGGGCGGACTGCTCTACCTCTGGGCCGACAAGGACGGCACCTGGCTCAGCGATCGCGCGCCGGTGCTCAAGGCGGCGATGTTCCCGGAAGCCCGGGAGACCTTCGGAGATCGCGCCCTGTGGGCCCGGGTGGCCACCGCTGGGCTGCGCCCGGGCACCGACCTGAGCCTCTGGATGATCCCCCGCTTCGGCGCCGACGCCACCTTCGAACGGGTGGCCCAGCGGCGGCAGGCCCTGAAGCTCGCCCAGCCCACCTGGCCCAACCCCTTCGTGGCCAAGGCTGCGCCCCGGGGCCTTGCCCTGGCTGGGTCCCTGGGCGCCGGTCCCACCGAGGCCCTGGTGCAGTCCGTGCTTCGCCTCGACCACCTGGGGGATCTGGCTGAACCCACCCTTGCCGTCTTCATGGAGGATGGGAAGGCCCTGAGCCCCAAGCAGAAAACCGCCTACGACAAGGCCGTGGCCCAGGTCCGGGCCCGGAACCGGGAGCGGAAGGCCCTGCGGGAGGATCTGGCCACCCTGCTGGGACTGCTGGATCTACGGGGGGCGGCTCTGGCCTGGAACGGCTGGACCCCCGCACCACCGCCGGGGCCCGGCAAGCCCGAACAGCGCTTCGGCGGCTTCGCCGAGCCTGGCCGCACGCCCTCTCTGGCCCTGGCGCTGCCCGTGAAGGCGGGGCAGGGCGCGGCCCTCGCGGCCTCCCTCCAGCGCCTGTGGCCCCGGCTCTTCAAGGGCCAGCCTCAGAAGCGCCCCTTCGGCACCGCGGAACTGACCCGCATCCGCACGGGCCAGGCCTTCAACCCCTGCTTCGCCGTGGTGGCGGACCACCTGGTGGCAGGCAGCGATGACAAGGCTGTGGAGCGCATGGTGGCGGGACTTCTGGGCCAGGCGCCCACCCTGGCGGATGTGCCGGGCGAGGCCTATGGCCGCTTCGAACTGGATGGCCCCGTCCTGGCCCGGGACGTGGAGGCGCTGCTGCTGGCCTACCTGAAGGAAGGCGGCTGGCAGCCCTTCGAAGGCCAGAACGCCACCGCCGAGGAGGCCGCCGCCGAGCTGGCAGCCACCTTCGGGCCCTTCCTGGGCGCCGTGAAGGCCCTGGGACGCCAGACCTGGCACCTAGCCTCCACGCCGGCCGGCTTCGAACTCACTCCGCGATGAAGGCCTGGATTCCTCTCGCCGGGCTGGCGGTCCTGGGGGCCGCGGCCCTGGCCGTACCCCTGCGGCATCGGGTCCGACTGGAAACCGCCCCCGGCAACCCCGTGCAGCGGATCGTTC
>MWBB01000281.1 GCA_002068835.1 Acidobacteria bacterium ADurb.Bin340
CGCGGGGTGTCCCGCGCATCGACGCCGCGATCCTCAGCCAGGAAGAGGGGCTGCCGATCCCCAATCCGCCGGCCCTCGTTCGCAAGGTAACGGTGGATGGCCAGCGCCACCTCTTCGTTGACGGGGACGAACCGGTCCTTGTTGCCTTTGCCTTGGCGAACCCAGAGGACTGGCTCTCCGTCGACCTCGATCAGGTCCGTGCAGTCGAGGGCCTCGACTTCAGAGACCCGCAGGCCGCCACCGAGCATCACCAGGATCAGGGCCTTGTCCCGAAGGTTCACTGCGCTCTCGAGAATCCGTTCCACCTCTGAACGGGTGCAAATGACATAGGGGCGGACGACGTCGGCCTTCGGGACGCGGAGAAGGCGCTCTGCAACCCTCAAGGGCAACTTGAGTCCGCCCAGGTCAGCACACCAGGCCAAATAGCTTCGGAGTGAGGACAGGGCCTGCGCATGGGTGGCGGCGCCGCGGCCGTCTCCTAGAAGGGTTTTCCGGTAGTGGGCCAAATGCTCTGGGGTCAGGAGGGGTACTGAAGAAACTGCCATGACGTCGAAGGCGTCCTGGATATGCCGGCGGTAGGCCCGTCGGGTGTGGACCGAATCAAAGGCCGTGGTCAGGAACGCCTCAAGGGATCTTTTGAACTCAGATCCCGAACCCACGGTCAGGACCTGGGCTTCCACTGGGTCGGGGCTGGTCAGTTCGAAGTGATGTTCCATTTGAGCGTCAGAGGATGGACTGCAGAGCGGGTTCGGTGCAGACGGTGTGCCATTTCTGGGCTTCGGGAGGGTAGGGGGCCCTTCCTAGGCTCGGATCTTGGGGATGATCGATCTGACTTCCGGGCCTTCAAGCCAGCGAGCGACGGCCTGTGAGGGGGTCTGGCCGGTTAGAGCCGCGAAGGCCTTGAGGGTCGCTGCCAGGTCCGGTGGCAGGAAGAGGGCGAGCTTCACCGTGGCCTCCTCGAAGGACCTTCGCCGGCCTCCCTTTCTGGGGGAGGGCAGGGGGGCTGGTGGTTTCGGTAGGCGGCGCGGCATGGCTGGTTTGTGTATGGTGATGAAAAAAATAAAAAAATCAATAGTGTCAAAAAACATACACCGGTGTCTTCCTGACGATTGCAGGATTTCCTCTCTGGGCTATCCCGGGGCTCAACAAAGAAGTTCTTCCCCGCCGTGGGTTCTCTGAATGTGGGGAAGGCGAATCGCCCCCCAGGGTTCAGCAATCCACGATCGGATGGTGTGGTTGGAGCAGGGTTCTAAGTGTTGACGTCCGGTTGCTTCGGAGATGTCATTCTCACGACATTCCCTGTCGGTCCAGCTCTGGAACAATCCAGGCATGGACATCATGACCCTCCTTCTCGTCGTCATCCTGTTGGTCGCCCTTGCGGGTTCGATCGGAATCTGGCTCCGCCCATCGACTCCTGAGGAGTCCATGAGGCGCCTCCTCGAAGAGCAGCAGGCAAAAGCCCGCCAGGACGGGCAGTCCAGTCTCGCTGCGCAGCTCCAGCCCGTTCTGAGTCAGATTGGCCAGGTGCAGAAGGACCTGGCATCAACCAAGGCCGAGCAGGAGGCGACCCTCCTTAAACGCTTCCAGGAAGTGCAACTCCAGGTAGGGCAGGGGCTCCAGGTTGGGCGCAAGGAACTGGCCGAGCAGTTGGCGGAGTTCCGGACCACATTGGATTCAGCGTTGTCTCAATCCAGGGCGGAGCTCACCCAAAGGCTCGAAGCCGTGCAGGCGGAGGTCCAGCGGAGGCTTCAGAGCCTCCAAGAGGGGAACGAGCAGAAGCTCGAGCAAATGCGCGTCACGGTGGACGAGAAGCTACACGCAACATTGGAAAAGCGTCTCGGAGAGAGCTTCACCCTGGTTGCCCAGCGCCTTGAGGAGGTTCAAAAGGGTCTTGGAGAGATGCAGAATCTGGCCCAGGACGTAGGCGGGCTCAAGCGTGCCCTTACGAATGTGAAGACGCGTGGGGTGCTGGGAGAGGCGCAGTTGGGGGCCCTTCTTGAGCAGTATCTGAGCCCTGGCCAGTATGAGGCGAATGTGAAGCCTCGGCCCCGCAGCAACGAAATCGTGGAGTATGCCGTCAAGCTCCCCGGGGTTGAGGAAGGCAGCACGGTATGGCTTCCCATCGATGCCAAGTTCCCCATTGAGGACTACCAGCGCCTCATGGACGCCTATGAGGCGGCAGACAAGGATGGCGTCGAGGTCGCTGGCCGGGCACTCGAGGCCAGGATCCTTTCTCAGGCTCGGGATATCCGGGACAAGTACATCTCGGTGCCCAACACGACGGATTTTGCTCTTCTGTTCCTACCCTTCGAGGGCCTCTACGCCGAAGCCCTCCGGCGGCCGGATCTTCTGGCCAGGGTGCAGCGAGAGTGCAAGGTCACCTTCGTTGGACCCACCACGCTGACGGCCTTCCTGAACAGCCTTCAGGTCGGCTTCAAAACGCTCGCCATCACCAAACAGAGCGCAGATGTCTGGAAGACCCTTGGCAAGGTGAAGACGGAGTTCGGCAGGTTTGGGGATGCCCTTGAAGCCGTTCAGAAGAAGTTGGACGAGGCTGGTGGCAAGCTCGATGAGGTTGCCAAACGCAGGACTCTGATGGAGAAGGCCCTGGCGAGGGTCGAGGAGATTCCTGAAGGTGCGGGGGATGGGGGAGTGCCGGTTCTGGCGGGTGATTCTTTATGAACGCCGCAATCTGGGGAACCGGAAGTGCCGAAACGAGCCGACCGCCGGACCCTCCTGGATCCTTTGCAACGGCTCCGGGAGAAACATCAGGGTGAGGGTATCGCCCGCCT
>MWBB01000282.1 GCA_002068835.1 Acidobacteria bacterium ADurb.Bin340
AGCCGCTGGATCGAATCGGACCACGAGGATTTCCCGGAGGACCTGAGTCCCGAGGGGGTCTACCTCGAGGCGGAAATCCTGGTGGAGCGGGACAACCACCGGAAGATCCTGCTGGGGAAGGGTGGGGCCATGATCCGCGACATCCGCCTGAGCGCACAGCGCGAGCTGAAAAAGCTGCTGCAGCGACCCGTGCGCCTGGATCTTCACGTGCGGGTGCAGGAGCGTTGGCGGGACCGTCCCGAGCATCTGGACCGGCTGGGGCTCTGAATCATTGCGGGAGGGCCCCCGGCGCCCCACATTGGTCCAGACCCCTATGAGCCATCAACCTTCTCCCGATGCGACCCTTGTGATCCTCACGGGCGCAGGCATCTCCGCCGAGAGCGGCCTGCGCACCTTCCGTGCGGAGGATGGCCTCTGGGAGGAGCACCGCATCGAGGATGTGGCCACACCCGAAGGGTTCCGCCGCGATCCTGACCTGGTCCACCGCTTCTACAACGAACGGCGGCGGCGGCTGGCGGAGGCGCAGCCCAACCCGGCCCACGAGGCGCTGGCGCGGTTGGAGGCAACCTGGCCCGGAGAGGTGCTGCTGGTCACCCAGAACGTGGATGATCTGCACGAACGGGCGGGCACCCGGAACCTGGTCCATCTGCACGGGGAACTCCTCAAGGCCCGCTGCGAAGCCTGCCGGAATGTGGTCCCTTGGCCGGGGGACCTGGATCGCACCACGGTCTGTCCTGGCTGCGGTTGCTCGGGACGGATGCGGCCGCACATCGTCTGGTTCGGAGAAATGCCCCTGGAACTGGATCGGGTCGGCGAAGCACTGGCCCGTTGCGCCCTGTTTGCAGCCGCAGGCACATCGGGGCATGTCTATCCTGCCGCGGGTTTTGTGGAACTTGTGGAAATCAAAACCCACACGGTTGAATTGAACCTGCAGCCCTCGGCCATCAGCCACGCCTTTCGGGAACAGCACTTGGGTTTCGCAACGGAAACCGTTCCCCGATGGGTGGAGGGTCTGCTGCAAGGGATAGGCAGAAGTTGACGGGGCGGAATGCCACGAAAACACAAAAAGTTCCTTGGTATCCCAGGACGGCTTTGCCATGCTGGGAACCCGTTTGGGTTGATCCCTTTCCGTGCTGGATGATCCGGCGCATGTCTCCAGGAGGTCGCATGTCTTCCAATGCCCTGCGATGGGCCCGTCTGCTTCCTTTGATCGTCGCCGCTGCGCCCCTGGTGGCCCAGGGCGTTTCCACTCAGCTTGCGGGTCGCGTGCTGAACCGGGAAGGTGGCGCGGTTGCCGCGGCCACAGTGGTCATTCGCAGCACGGAAACCGGTTTTGTCCGCACTGTCCAGACCGATGAAAACGGTCGTTACGTGGCGCCGCTGCTTCCGGTCGGGGCCTACAGCGTCACAGTGTCCAAGGCCGGGTTCCAGACGGCTTCCAACATCCGGCTGAACCTGAGCCTGGGCGATTCGGCTCCGCTGGTGGTCCGCCTTGCTCCCGAGACCGGGGCGGTGGTGGAAGTCATTGCGACCAGCGCCCAGGTGGACACCGAGCGCGCCACCTCCGCGACCCTGCTCCAGACCGAGGAATTGAAGGAACTGCCCCTCATCGGCCGCCGCTGGGACAACTTCGCGTATCTCACCCCCATGGTGAGCACCAGCAGCCGCGGTGATCTGGCCATCGCCGGCCAGCGGGGCGTGAACACCACCACCACCGTGGATGGCGCCGGCTACAACTCCAGTTTCTTCGCCGGCACCCTCGGCAACGAAGCGGGTGGCACGCCCTACACCATGTCCGTGGAAGCCATCCGTGAATTCCAGGTGATCACCGATGGCGCCAGCGCCGAATTCGGCCGCATGGGTGGCGGTTACCTGAACGCCATCACCAAGTCCGGCACCAATGATTTCTCCGGGTCCCTCTTCTTCTACGAGCGGCCCCATGGTCTGGTGGCCGATTCCCATTTGACAGGCAAGCCGGTGGATGATTTCACCAACCGGCAGTACGGCTTTTCCGTGGGCGGCCCGATCATTGCGGACAAGCTCTTCTACTTCGTGAGCGGCGATTTCCAGCGGGACAGCCGTCCGGTGGTCCAGGTCTGGGGCGATGGCCCCACCAATCCCGTGACGCTGAATGCTTCCAATCCTGCGGATGCGGTCCTCCTGGCTCGCGGAGGGGACTACGCCAGCAAGCGGGACGCGGACACCCTCTTCGCCCGCCTGGACTGGATCCTCAACGTCGATCACAGCCTCCAGTTCCGCGTGAACCGTTCCGAATTCACGGGTGATAACGGCACCGGCTACAGCGTGGCCTACGACAGCACCTCCCTGGAGGAAGGCAAGACCCTCAGCCTGGTGGCCCAGTGGAACTGGCTTATCAATTCCAACTGGCTGAGCGAGTTCCGGGCCAACTACCTGAAGGAGGAACTGCCCCGCACCCGCCGCAGCGATCATCCCCAGGTGAACATCAGCCGCGTTGGGCGCTACGGCGAGAGCCTCTACAATCGGGCCTTCGAATCCACAGATCTCCAGTTCTCGGAAATCCTCACCTACAGCACCCCTGTCCTCCAGGTGCGGGGTGGTGTGGATGTGACCTTCCACGATGTGATGGAAACCTTCACGCCCTATGGAGGTGGGAGCTACTACTTCAGGAACCTTAATGATTTTCGTGGAGGCAACTGGGGTGACTACACCCAGTTCTTCTCTCTCATTCCCGGGATGTCCACCGCCGAGGCCGGCACGATGGATGAGCAGGAAAAGGAGCTGGCGGCCTTCGTCCAGGCGGATTGGCG
>MWBB01000283.1 GCA_002068835.1 Acidobacteria bacterium ADurb.Bin340
GCCACCTGCTGGTGGCGGGCAGCCGCTCAGGCCAGTCGCCCCGGTTGCACCTGCTGCACCTGGAGACCAACACCCTCCGCCCCCTCACGCCAGCCCATCTCAACCTGGAGTGGCACGCGCTTTCATCCGATGGGAACACCCTGATCCTGGGTGACCTCCAGCAGGCGCTGCTGATGGACCAACGCCAGCCCGAAGCCGCCCCGACCCCCGTCCAGGGGTGGCACCCCGACGACCGTTTCATGGCCTGGACCGCAGATGGCAGCGAGATCTACGTGACACGTTTCGTGACGGACCCCATCCCCATCTGGAAGCTGAATCCCCGCACCGGCCAGCGGACTCCCTGGCTCCAGCTGGACCTGAAGGAGATCCCAGCCAGCACCCTGCGGGATGCCACCATCACGCCCGATGGCGAAACCTGGGCCCTGCGCTACCGCAAGGTCCAGACGGACCTCTATCTGGCCGACGGGTTGAAGTAGTGGGGTCGGGAAACAGGCTTGCGGATCAGATCCCGGGAACCGTTCCCAGTTCTTCCCCGAACTGGAGCCGGACCAGCCCGGCGTAGACACCGCCGCGCCTCAGCAAGGCTTCGTGCGTACCCCGTTCCACGATGCGCCCCTGGTCCATGACCCAGATTTCATCCGCCTCGCGGATGGTGCTGAGTCGGTGGGCGATGGTGAAGGTGGTGAGGCGGTGGCTCACCTGCTCGATCACCCGCTGGATCTTGTGCTCGGTTTCGCTGTCGATGTTGGCCGTGGCTTCGTCCAGCAGCAGCACCTGGGGATTCCCGTAGAGCATGCGGGCGAAGGCCACCAGCTGGCGTTCCCCGGCGGACAACCGCTGGCCCCGCTCGCCCACCTGGGTGGCCAGGCCTTCGGGCAACCGCCCCACCAGGTCCTCCATCTGGCTCTGGGTCAGCACATCCGCGAGTCGATTCACATCCTTGGGACGGTCCAGCAGGATGTTGGATTCCAGCGTGCCCGAGAAGATGAACACATCCTGCAGCACCAGCCCGAAGAGGCCCCGGGCCTCGGCCACCTTGAGGGTGCGCAGGTCTTCGCCATCCACGGTGATGCGCCCACTCCCCACATCGTAGAAGCGCATCAGCAGGTTGATCAGGGTGCTCTTGCCGGCCCCCGTGTGTCCCACCACGGCAATGCGCCGGCCCTTGGGGATGCTCCCCGAGAGGTCGCGCACCACCTCGCGGCCTCCGGGTTCATAGGCGAAGGACACTTCTTCGAGCCGGATCTCACGCTCGAAGCGCGCGGGCCGGGCATCCGGAGCTTCGGGAATCGCCTCCCGGTTGTCCAGCAGGTGGAAGATGCGTTCGCTGCTGGCCATGGCGGTCTGCATCACGTTGTACCGCTCCGCCAGCTCCCGGATGGGTCGGAAGAAGCGGCCCGACTGCTGGATGAAGGCCAGCAGCAGGCCCAGGGTCAGCGCCCCGGACTGGAGCTTGAAGCCCGCGTAGAAGATGAGGGCCGCCAGGATGCCGCTGGTGATGAACTCCACCACGGGAAAGAACACCGCGTAGGCGAAGATCGTTCGGATGAAAGCCTGAAGGTACTTCTGGTTCAGGAGGGTGAAACCTTCCCGGCTGCGCCCTTCCTGGGCGTTGAGCTGCACCAGGCTCATGCCCGAGAGCTGCTCCTGGAGGAAGGCCTGGATGGCGGCGTAGCGCCCCTGGGTCTCCCGGAAGGCCTCGGACGCGTGGCGCCGGAAGATCTCGGTGACGATCAGCAGGATGGGCATGATGCCCAGGGCCACCGTGGCCATGCCCGGATGCTTGAGGTACATCCAGACCACGATGGCGATCAGGGAAAGGGCATCGCCCACGATGGCCACGAAGCCCGACGAGAACATTTCATTGAGGTTCTGGACATCGCTGATCACCCGCGTCATCAGGCGACCCACGGGATTGCGGTGGAAGAAGTGGGTGCTGCGGCGCATGAGGTGGTCGAAGAGCTGCATGCGCAGGTCCAGCATGGCCATCTGCCCCACCCAGGCCAGCAGCAGGTAGCGGGCGAGGTTCACCAGGAAGGCCAGGGCCAGGAACCCCAGAAAGGCCAGCAGCAGGGGGCCGGCGCCGGACAGGGTGCCCTGGGCCAGGTGGTGATCGATGAGCCGCAGGGTGAATTCACTGGGCAGCACCTCCAGGGCCGCTCCCGCCGCCATGAGCAGCAGCAGGGCCGCCAGCCCCACCCAGTAGGGCTTCAGGTAGCCGATCAGGCGCAGCAGCAGCGCGTGGCGCAGTGGACGCTGCTCCACCTGGTCGCTCTGGAAGAAGGTGTTCGTGGATTCGGACATGGGAGGGATGTGGCGCGGAGCTCGATGGCTGCTGCGGACGAACTGTAAGGATGCCATCATGGGGCGTCCGCCCTGCGGACCATTCCAGACTCCCGGGGAACGCCCCGTTTTCAAACTCCAACCTGGCGGCACCTCGGACGGACCTCTCGGGTCCGCACCGTCCCGCCCCATCGCACGAGGTTTGCGTGATCCGCTGCGCCGTATTCATCGACGGGAACAATGTCTTCCATTCCGCCCGCCAGCTGGGCTTCGAGGTGGACTACGCCAAGCTGCTGGGCGTGCTCACCGAGGACCGGGAACTGCTGCGGGCCTTCTTCTACACAGGCGTGGACGAGAATGCCGAGCGTCAGCGGGGCTTCCTGCACTGGATGCGCCGCAATGGATTCCGGGTGGTCCAGAAGCCCGTGAAGGTCGAGCGGGACGGCTCCCGGCGGGCCCG
>MWBB01000284.1 GCA_002068835.1 Acidobacteria bacterium ADurb.Bin340
GGCCGATCCGCAGACCGTGACCGGCGTGCTGGACAACCCCCAGGGCCAGGCGAACGCCTCCCTCATCGCCGCCGCGCCGGAACTGCTGGAGGCGCTGCACCACATCCTGAACATCGAAGGCGCCTGCCACGGTGCAGATGACAGCTGGAACCTGGAATGGCACTGGAACAAGGTGCGCGAAGCCATCGCCAAGGCCGAAGGCCGGTAGGAGCCCACCATGCTCACCCGCAAGCCTGCCATCGGGGAAACCCTCCGCTACCATGACGGCAGCACCTTCCAGGTCGTGAACGTGGTAGGAACCCTCTGCTGGATTCGCTACCCAGACGGCGGCATCGAGCCCTTCATCTGGCAGTTCCACGACGGCCTGAACAGGCTTTTCTCCCACGCCTAACCCCCCCGCCGCCCGTGCGCGGCCCCTTCCCCGGAGCCCCACCCCATGACCACCGCTGAACCCCAGTCCCTGGAGGGCATCGTCATCACCGCAGAGGACCCCGCCGGGCTGGTGGCCTTGACCACCGCGAAGCCTCTGGACCTGTTCACCACCCCGGGCACGGTGGAAAGCCTGCTGGCCGCCGTGCGAGTTGAGGCCCTGCGGGACTTCACCCCGGACCTCACCACCGAGAAGGGCCGCAAGGCCATCGCCAGCCGTGCGTTCTGGGTGATCCGCACCAAGACCTTCCTGGACTCCATCGGGAAGGAGGAGGTGGCCCGCCTGAAGGAGTTGCCCCGCCTTGTGGACGCCGGGCGGAAGGCCCTGCGGGATGGCCTGGACGCCCTGGGCGACGAGATCCGCAAGGACCTCACCGAATGGGAGAACACCAGGGCCGCCTGGAAGGGTGCCCTGGACCGAATCCAGAACCTCCCCGCCACCCTGTTCAATGCCGACGCCTCCATCCTGGAGCGGGAGATCGGCACCCTTCGGGACCTCCCCACCGACCCCGAGCACTGGGAGGAGATGGCCCAGAAGGCCGCCAGCGTGAAGGCCGCCACCCTGCCCACCCTGGAGGACATGCTGGACAAGCGCCGCCGGTGGGAGGCCGACCAGGCTGAACTCGCCCGCCTGCGGGAGGCCGAGGAGGCGCGGAAGAAAGCCGAGCAGGAGGAGGCCCTGCGGAAGGAGGGCGAGGCCCGTGCCCTGGCTGCCCAGCAGGCCCCGGCCCCCACGGTGGCCACCCCGCTCCCCCTGGAGACCGCCGATGCCTTGCGCCGCGGGGAGACCGTGCCTGCCTTCCTGCCTGCCCCTCCCCCCGCCGATGACCTGGAGCACCGCCGAGCCTTCAACCGGGAGGCCCTGGCCGACCTGATCGAGGCGCTGGTCCTGGCGAACATCTTCACCCCGGATGCCGAGGGACGCCAGGCTGCCGAGACCACCGCCAAGGCCGTGTTGACTGCCATCGTGACCAGCAAGGTGCGCCACGTGCGCATGGACTACTGAGGAGCCCGCCATGCTACGCCGTGATCCCCACCCCTTCCGCACCTGGTCCGCCCTGGCGGTGGCCGGTGCCCTCATCCTGGCCGGCATCCTCCAGGGCCTCCCTGAGGCTGTGGATGCCTGCCTCCTCTGCCTGGGAGCCCGCCCATGATCCCCATCCCATCCCCCGGCATGGAGCCCCCGCGCCCCTCCGGCTGCCCCTCCTGCGCTGCGGCTGAGGCCCAGTGCGACAGGATGGCCCAGCAGATCCGCCAGCTTGAGTCCGCACTGGCCCTGGAGGCCCGCGCCCGGGTGGCCGCCGCTGAGATGGCCCATGAAGCCAAGCTGGCCCTGGACGAAGCCCTGGGGTCCATCCAGTCCCTGGAGGCCCGCCTCGAGGCGGAGGCCCGCACGACCCGGAGCCTGCTGTCCTACCTGGCAGACCTGCGGTTTGCCCTGGGTGACGATGGCCGCCGGATGCAGGACGAGCTGCTGGACTACTGCCGCGAGCTGCGGCGCAACAAGGATGCGATCCAGGCCGCCCTGGGCAACGGCGCCGACGAGGATGCCTGGAGGCCCGGGGAGCACTGGGCGGATGCGGCGGCCCGCAAGATTCGGGCGGCGCGGGGGGCACAGTGCACCCGCTGACGCGCAAGCTCGCAAGCGACCCCACCGAATGGCTGTGGATGCACACCCAGAGCCGGACACCCTGCCCTGCCCGCTGCGACGAAGGGACCGTCTACTACCAGACGGAGCGGGCCTCTTGGGAATATCCCGGCGCATGGGAGGGACGCCCCTGCGAGCGGTGCGGGGGGCAGGGGTATCTGCCCCGGGTGTGGCACCGGGCGATGGGAGGTGCGGCATGAAACGCTCCCCATTCCTCGTGTTCTTCGTGGCCGCGTTCCTGGCCTTTGTGGTGGTCCCCATCGTCGGCATCGTCGTGGTGGATCTCAAGGCCGAAAGGTCCAGGGAGCGCCGGGAGATCGAAGCCGCCGCCAGGTTGAAGCTCCTGGCCGAACAGCAGCGGCTGCGGGAGGCGGGGGCGTGGTTAGCGTCTGCGCCTCCCAGGAAAACGGAACCAACGTCGAAACCATGGCCGGGAGCTCCTACCGCTCGGCCTATTCCTTCCGGGTGTTCTGATGAGTAAGTCGCTCTATTCCTGCGTGGTCGAGGGCGACCCGATCTGTGATGACGCACCGAAAGCCCGGACCCTCCTACTGGAGGCCCACCGAAACCTCGTGGACCTGAGCGAAATGCTCGGGCGCATCAAAGACCTGGAGGATGAGGAATGCGACCTCGGCTACCTGATAGGACAGGTCGAAGCTGCC
>MWBB01000285.1 GCA_002068835.1 Acidobacteria bacterium ADurb.Bin340
CCACCGGCAGCATCGGCGTGGTGACCGCCCACGTGGACGTCAGCCGCTCCGAGGAGCAGCAGGGCATCAAGACTACCGAGCTCACCGCCGGTCGCTACAAGCGCATCGCCAGCCAGTACGGCCCTCTCAGCGAAGAGGGCAGGGCCACCATCCAGGCGCAGCTCGATCACATCTACAGCGTGTTCGTGAATTCCATCGCCAAATTCCGCTCCGTGTCGGTGGACACGGTGCTTGCACAGATGGCCGATGGCCGCGTGTTCCTGGGCCAGCAGGCCATCCAGGTCGGTCTTGTGGACGGTGTTTCCACCCTGACCGGCTTGGTGGAGCTGCTGGCCCAGGAGCGCCGCAGCCTGCGGCCCGGGGCCGGTGCTGCCTCGCTTCCCACAACCCCCAACGCCACGGAGGAAACCATGGCTATCACCCGCGAGCAGCTCCAGGCCGAAGCGCCGGATCTGCTCACTGCCCTCCTGGAAGAGGGCAAGGCCCAGGGCCGCGCCGAAGAGCTGGCCCGCGTGCAGGGCTGCCTCGATGCCGCGGCGCCCGGCTATGAAAAGCTGGCGCTCGAAAAAGCTCTCGATGGCCAGACCGAGCCCGGCGCCTGCGCCATCGCCATCGTGCAGGCCCAGAAGGCCGACCACGCCAAGGCTGCCGAAGCTGTGAACGCAGGCCCCGACCCCGTGCCCGTGGCTCCCGAGCCTCCCGAGGCCCAGGCCAAGCCTGAAGAAACGCCCGAAGCGGTGCAGGCCGAGCTTCGCGACTACATGAAGACCCAGGCCGCGAAGGGACGCCAGATCACCTCCCTGCAGGCCGCCACCGAGCTCCGCGCTCTGAAAGGACGGTAGACCATGAGCAAGACCCCCCTCCTCGACAAGGGATACCTCGCGGGCGCGGCCATCGCTCCGTACCGCATCGTCAAGCTGGGCAGCGCCGACAACCAGGTTGTGCCCGCCGCGGCCTCCACCGCTCCCGTGCTTGGCCTCAGCAACTTCCTGGGCGCCGATGCTGGCGAGATGGCTGATGTCACCCTCTGCGGCATCGGCGAAGTGCAGCTCGGCGGCACCGTCACCCGCGACCACTACCTCGTTTCCGACGCCGATGGCAAGGCCGTGGCCGCCACCGTGGTGGCTGGCACCGCCCTCTACTACGTGGGCAAGGCCCTCCAGTCCGGCAATGCTGGCGACATCATCCCTGTGCTCGTAATGCCTGGCTGCGTTGCCAACGACGTGGCGGTGCAGATCGCCAACGTCACCATCACGGCCACCGAGCTGAAAGCCCTCAACGCCACCCCCAAGACCCTCGTGGCCGCGCCTGGCGCTGGCAAGGCGATCATCCCCGTGGCCATCCAGGCGTTCCTGGATTTTGGCACGGCGGCCTACGACGGCATCGCCGCCGGCGAAGACCTCGCCTTCAAGTACACCGACGCCAGCGGCACCCAGTTGGGCAGCATCGAAGCCACCGGCTTCCTGGACGCCTCCGCCGATGCCACCCGTTACGTGGACATGGGCCCTGCAACCGCAATCGACCCCACCGCCAACGCGGCCCTGGTGGCTCACATGCTGACCGGGGAGATCGCCACGGGTGATTCGCCCCTGAAGCTCCGCGTCCACTACCGCGTCATCGACGTGGCCCTGTAAGGAGCCCTACCCATGAAACTCCCGTTCGTCATCAACTCCTACCTCACGGGCATCGCCCGCGAATACAAGAACCCCGATCTCTCCCTGATCGCCGATGAAGTGCTGCCTCGCGTCCAGGTCGGTGCCCGGAAGTTCGAGTACACCGTGTTCCCCACTGGCGATGCCTTCACCGTGCCCGATACCTCCGTGGGCCGCACCGGCACGCCCAACCAGGTGGAATTCGGAGGCACCCGCGAGGGCAGCTTTGTCGAAGACCACGGCCTGGATGATCCCATTCCGTACGATGACATTGCCGAGGCCCAGGCCAACGGTGGCGGCTACGATCCCCGCGCCCATGCCGCCGCCTACACCTCCGGCATCATCCAGCTGGACCGTGAGGTCCGCGTGGCGAACATGATCTTCGATGCCGCCTCCTATGCCAGCGGCCACAAGACCACCCTGGCCTCCGCCACCCAGTGGAGCCATGCCGACAGCGATCCGGCCAACGCCATCCTGGAGGCCATGGACGGCGCCATCTTCCCCTACAACACCCTGGTGCTGGGCGCCCGCACCTGGATGAAGCTCCGCCAGAACAAGAAGCTGGTGGAAAAGGTGCTTGGCACGGCTTCCACCAGTGGCCTGCTCACCCGCCAGCAGGTGCAGGATGCCCTGGAGATCCCCCGGATCCTGGTGGGCGCCAGCCGCGTGAACACCGCCCGCAAGGGACAGACCGCCGTGCTCTCCCGCACCTGGGGGAATCACGCGGCCCTGCTCTACATCGATTCCAGCGCCGACACCAACCGCGGCATCACCTTCGGCTTCACTGCCGAGTGGGGCCAGCGCGTTTCGGGCGAGATCCTGGAAGACCCGAACATCGGCCTCCGTGGCGGCGTGAAGATCCGCACGGGCGAGTCTGTCCGCGAGCTCGTGGTGGCCAGCGACTGCGGGTACTTCTTCCAGAATGCGGTCTCGTAGCGCCATGAGCCGCAAGCGTTCCAACAGCCCTCGCCCTCCTGAGCCCCAGGCCCAGGAGGGCGTAGGCCCGGAGCTTGAACCCCAGCCTGAGGCTGAGGTGATCAGCCCCGAGCCTGCCGAAGAAGCCACAGCCCACGATCCCGA
>MWBB01000286.1 GCA_002068835.1 Acidobacteria bacterium ADurb.Bin340
CCAACCCGCCCCGCCTCGAAGTGCGCTCCCTGCGGGAGCAGGTCTACGACTACCTGCGGGCGGAAATGGCCCGGGGCGGGCTCCAGCCCGGCGCCTTCCTGGACCTCAACGCCCTGGCGGCCTCCCTGGGCATCAGCCGCACACCCCTGCGGGATGCCCTGCTGCAGCTGGAGGTGGAGGGCTTCGTGGAGATCCTCCCCCGGCGCGGCTTCCGCCTGAAGGCCCTCGGCCTGGAGGAGATCCGGAGCCTCTACCAGATCGTGGGCGCCCTGGAGGGCGGAGCCGTGGCCCTGGCGGGGCCCCGGCTCCGCCCCGAAGACCTGGCGGACCTCCGCGCCCTCAACGAACAGATGGCCGAGGCCGTGCGCGCCGCGGACAAGGACCGATTCCTGGACCTCAACCTGGCCTTCCACGGGCGCTTCCTGGACCGCTGCGAGAACCCCCGCATGTCCGCCCTGATCGCCTCCTTCAAGCAGCGCCTCTACGACTGGCCCCGGCGCCAGACCTTCCTGCAGGACTGGGAGGCCCGCTCCCTCCAGGAGCACGCCCGCCTGCTGGACCTGCTGGAGGAGGGCGCCTTCGAAGCCGCCGCGGCCCACCACCGGGATGTGCACTGGTCCTTCGAGGTGCAGGAGCCCTTCATCCGGACCTACTACCAGTTGGAACGGGAGGACTGAAGGAAGCGCGGCCCTTCGGTCGCTCCATCAACTGATATATTAGATTCCAGGTGACCCCGGGAGGCCCCATGTTCGCGCCCCAGACCTACGCCGAACGCCGCCAGCGCCTCCTGGCGTCCCTGAAGGCCCAGGGCCTCTCGGGCCTGGCGCTCTTCCTCGGCAACGGCGAATCGCCCATGAACTACGCCGACAACACCTACCCCTTCCGCCAGGACAGCACCTTCCTGTACTTCCTGGGGGTGGACCACGCGGGGTTCACCGGGGTGATGGACCTGGACGACGGCACCACCACCCTCTTCGCAGACGACCTCTCCCTGGATGCCATCGTGTGGACCGGGCCCCAGCCCTCGGTGGCGGAGCTGGCCGCCCGGGCAGGCATCCCGGACACGGCCCCGGCCACCCGCCTGGCGGAGGTGCTGGATCGGGCCAAGGCCCAGGGCCGGGCCATCCGATTCCTGCCGCCCTACCGTGGCGAGAACCGCCTACAACTCCAGGATCTACTGGGCCTCCCACCCGCGCAGCAGACCGGGGACCTCGGCCTGGTGCGCGCCGTGATCGAACTGCGGGCCCGCAAGGGCAAGGAGGAGCTCCGCGAGCTCGCGCGGGCCGTGGACACCAGCGTGGACATGCACCTGGCCGCTATGCGGATGGCCCGGCCGGGCCTGCGCGAATCGGACCTGGCCGCCAAGGTCACCGAGATCGCCCTCGCCGCGGGGGGCGCCCTGGCCTTCCCCGTCATCGCCACGGTGCACGGCGAGACCCTCCACAACCACGGCTACGGGAACACCCTCGAGCCGGGCCAGCTGTTCCTCCTCGACACGGGGGCCGAGGCGCCGAGCCGATACGCGGGCGACCTCACGAGCACCTTCCCGGTGGGCCCCACCTTCACACCCCGCCAGCGGGAGGTCTACGACATCGTCCTCGCGGCCTTCCTCGCCGCCGAGGCGGCCCTGAAGCCCGGCGTGCCGTTCAAGGAGGTGCACCTCCTCGCCTGCCGCACCCTGGCGGAGGGGCTGAAGGGCCTGGGCCTGATGAAGGGCGATCCGGCGGAGGCCGTGGCTGCCGGGGCCCACGCGATGTTCTTCCCCTGCGGGCTGGGCCACATGATGGGTCTGGACGTGCACGACATGGAGGACCTGGGCGAGGTGTGGGTGGGCTACGAGGGCCAGCCCAAGAGCACAGAATTCGGCCTGAAGTCCCTGCGGCTGGCGCGACCCCTGGAGCCCGGCTTCGTCTTCACGGTGGAGCCCGGCATCTACTTCATCCCCGAACTGATGGACCGGTGGGGCGCCGAGGGGCGTTTCGCCGACTTCATCGACTTCGGGAGGCTGGATGCCTACCGAGACTTCGGCGGCATCCGCATCGAGGAGGACTTCCAGATGACCCCCGAGGGCGGGCGGCGGCTCGGCAAGCCCAAGCCCCGCACTGCGGCGGAGGTGGAGGCGGTGCGTGGCGGCGCCTGAAGGCGGGAGGGGCCGCATCCTCCGCCTCCAGCGCTACAGCCTCCAGGATGGTCCGGGGCTGCGGACCACCGTGTTCCTGAAGGGCTGCCCCCTGGCCTGCGCCTGGTGCCACAACCCCGAAAGCCAGGCCCCCGAACCCGAGGCCCTGAAGGGCGAGGCCCAGTGCCTCCGCTGCGGATCCTGCGATACGGTGCCTCCCGGGGCTGACCAGGCCGAGGCCTGCCCCACCGGCGCGTTCCAGTGGGTGGGACGCGATGTGACCGTGGCGGAACTGGTGGCCGAGGTGCTCCGGGACCGGCCCTTCTTCGAGCAGAGCGGGGGCGGCGTGACCTTCTCCGGCGGCGAGCCGCTGATGCAGGCCCCCTTCGTGGCCGCGGCCCTGGCGGCCCTGAGGGCCGAAGGCGCCTCCACGGCCCTCGACACCTGCGGGTTCGGGCCCTGGGCGGACCTGGAGGCCGTGGCGAAGGACTCGGACCTGGTGCTCTACGACCTCAAGCTGATCGACGCGGCGCGCCACCTCGGGGCCACCGGCGTGCCCAGCGGACCGATCCTGGAGAACCTCGCCCGCCTGGGCCGCGTCCATCCGGC
>MWBB01000287.1 GCA_002068835.1 Acidobacteria bacterium ADurb.Bin340
GGCAAAACTGCGGCAAAACAAGTCGTGGCGCAAGGGGAGGTCTCGCTCCATTCTCGAATCCGAAATGCGTACAGATGGATCAGTTCAGCGACCGAGCGGAACCGCCAGCACCGCCTGATGCCCATCTTCGTTCAGCACCTCCACATGCGCGACGCGGGCCACCTTCGGCGTCTCGTCGGCCACATGGCCACCGCTGTGGTGGTTCTTCTGGGCCCAGGGGAGGTTCAGCGCTCCGAAGACCAATTTGAGGCGGCTGCCCTTGGCCATCTGCCTCCCGACGATCGGGAAGCGGCGGAAGTCGAGGCAAGTGGGTTCTCCAGGTTTAACGAGATGCTCTTGCTCAAAGGAGCGCCGATAGCGAGCGCGCAGGCAGTCCCAGCCCAGTTGCTGCGAGGTGCCATCGGCTTTCACTTCGTGGAGGGAGACGAAGAAGTCTTCGTCGGGCACCGTCATTCGCACCCAGACCGAGAAGGACGGGCTACCACAGAGTGTCGAGGTCTCCGCAAAGGGCTCCGTCAGGTAGGACAGGGCTTCGTGATGGAACTGACGCCTTCCTACGACCAAGGTGGCGTCGGCTTGGACCAGCAGTCCTCCCACGGAGGGTTTCTGATCCCAGGCAAGGGGTGTGGGATCCAGTGGGTCGTGGGTCAAGCGTTGAGGGCCGCCAGCCGGAGGCTGGTTTTCCAGGAGGCTCCCAGCACGCGCTCCAGCCGAGGGTCCATGAAGGAAATACTTCCTGACCCTCTGGGAGATGCCCTCCAGCCTGTCCGCGTACCGCCAGGCATCTTCGCCCTGGATGTAGCAGGCAACGCGCTGCTTCAGGAAGGCAGGCTTCGGACCGCCCTTGAGGGTCCAGTCGAACCAAGCCTTGTGGAGGGCGTTCATGTCCACGAGAGAGGCTTTCCCGAAGGTGACGCCCTCGCACTCCAGGGCGGGGGTTCGGGTTTGCAGGTGATCCCAGGGGCCAATCACCAGGAAATGCCGATCCTTGGCGGCGGGAGAACCGTGGTGCATGTGATCCCGGTAGTAGGTCATCGCCCCCATCTGGTCATCGTCGTAGTGGCCGGTGATGGTCAGTATAGGGATGTCCAACTTCCGATAGTCCTCCGTCGTAGGCGTCGCGGCCTTCCAATAGGCATCTTGAGCCGGATGACGCATCCAGGCCTGGAAGACCGGCGAGGGCAAGCCGAAGAACCGGTCGAGCTCCCGCCAGGGCCGCCCGCTCCGGAAGAAGTCATGCGCCATCCCGTCCCAGTATTCGTCCCCACCAAGACCCCCGCCCTTCCTGGACCGCCCGCTCGTCCGTAGCACGATGTCCATGGTGTCAACGAAGTGGATTCCTCCTAGGGTTGGCACATCCACGCCGGGATGCACCGCAGCCACAGGAAGGATGGTCGCGAGGTGAGGTGGGCGCAGCTTCGCCGTGGCCCACTGCGTGCCACCCAGGTAGGAGAGCCCCGTCATGCCGACCTTGCCGTTGCACCAGGGTTGACGCGCCAGCCACTCCACGGTGTCGTAGCCGTCCTGGGAATCGCGGACCATGGGTGTGTGGGACCCTTCGGAATCGCCGCGTCCTCGCATGTCGACGGACACGAACACGTAGCCGTTCTGCGCGAAGAACCGGCCCCACTCAGCGGTGAACGACAGGGTGTAGGGCGTCATCGCCAGGATGACGGGCAGCGGTTCTCGCTGGTTCGCAGGCCGGAATACCGTGGCACAGAGCTTCACGCCGTCCCGCATGGGTATCCGGAGCTCCCATTGGATCTGGAAGGGGGCCGTCAACGGGCTAAGGGCTTGCGGTTGCTGGGCCGCGAGGGGAAGCAAACTCAGGAAGAGTCTTTGGAGGTATCGAAGAAGGGGGGGCATCGGGTTCCTTCACTTCCAGGGCCGCAGGAACTGAGGGTGACAACTGCGGCATCAGCGAATGGCTGGCACCGACACTTCCACACGCTCGGCACCTCGTCGAACACTCCAGGTGTGGGGTTCGCCTTTGTCGAGATAGTCGCGAACCGCCTTGATGCTCAAGGTCTCACCTTCAAATGGCCCGACCTTCAGCACGTGGTCCCCCGTTCGCAGCCCAGCCTTGAAATAGGCGCTTGCAGGGCGCAATGGTTGGATCGTGAGGAATCTCTCTCCAGTCCGTGAGCCCCAGGCCAGGGAAATGCGACGTGGTTCCTTCCGATACGGGAGACTCCCATCGGACCTGGCAGTGAAGGTGATTCGGTTGTGGAGGAAGTCATAGGCGACTGGGGCGGCGGCCAGCACGGTAAGGCCGACCTGAGGGGTTCCCTCTCCAGGCTTGACTACGTCCAAATCCACATCAGACCAGGCACGATCCCCAGCCGGAATTCGCGGGACACGGAAGGTGCGCCCCTCCAGGATCGAGCCAGCCATGCTGGCGTAGTAGAAGGTCTGTTCCGGATCTGGGCTTCCACCAGCCTCTCCTGGTACCTGGAACCCGCCCGTGGCCCCGGTATCGACCATGCAGGGCACGGTGGTGTTGGAAAGGGTGATGTCGAAGGTTGGGCACCCACTGGGGTTGTATCCGAGTGGAAGACTGTGGCCCTCCAATCCTTGCCACCAGCGCAATTCCTTACGCTCCAGATCCATTACGAACTGGGTTCCCTTCAGGGCGTTCATGCCCAGGATGCCGTCCACGGGCTTGTCCTGAAGCTGCCCCAGAAAGGTCCCTTTGAGGTCCACGCGAACAGCAGCCAGATCGTCCA
>MWBB01000288.1 GCA_002068835.1 Acidobacteria bacterium ADurb.Bin340
TGAGGGCCAGACAAGACCTGGATCGCGACCGTCCGGCACGGCCGACCCGCTGGGTGTGGTTCGCAGCCAAGGGAGGCACGCCCAGCAGGACCACCGCGTCGAGGTCGGGAAGGTCCACGCCGGCCTCCAGGGTGGTGGAGCTGCTCAAGACGTTGTGCCGCGCCTTCCGAAAGAGCAGCTCGTCCACAAGCCGGTCCTCCCCAGTGCGCTGGGCCGTATGCTCGAAGGCGGAGATGCCGGTCATGGGCGGATCCGAGAGCAGGATCCTCCGAGAGTGGGGCCTGGGATCTTCGCCAGCGGGCAGAGGGTGAACGGGATCGAAGCGCTTCAGGCGCCCGCCGCAGGGGATGGCCACATCCCGGCGCTTGTCGGGGAACCTCGAGTGGGCGCAGGTGCCGTCGCTGCCCAGGAGGCTCACCGATCCGCAGCGCTCGCACAGATAGGCTTCCTTCGGCATGCAGAAATGCAGGTGGGCCAGATCCACACGCAGGCCCCCGTCCTCGTCCGCCATGGGCTTGAGCCACGGCGCCTGGACCTTGCGGAGCACTTCCCAAAGGCACTCCGCGGCCTCCCGGGCGTACCGCGCCGGGTCGGCCAAGGGCTTGGCCTGGCACCTCAGGTGCTCCCACAAGGCAGACAGGCGGCGGAGATGCACACTCTCCGACAGGAGGCTCACGCAGTAGTCCTGCGTGCTGGTCAGGTGCAGGCGCTTGGGGAACCCCTCACCGAAGGTGACGGCCCGCTCGTCCCGGTCCAGGGTCGGGAGCCACGCAACCTCCACGCAGCCCCACTCGAGGCAGGCCTGCAGGGTTCCTTCCACCAGTTCCCTTTCTCGGGCGGGGTTCAGCCCCAGCATAGCCAGATCCGGATTGGGGTACGAGATCCCTTCCCATTGCGGCGCCAGGAGCCCCAGCTTCCGCAGGGTCGGCGTATGGCCAGCGGGGCGGAGGATCTCCCTCGCCACCAGCATCCTCAGCGTGCGGTGCAGGTAATCCGCCAGGGTCCCGGCTTCGTCCTGCCCCAGCGGTTCGCCCTTGGCATGAGCCAGGAGACGGTCCCGCGCCTCTTCCAGGGAACGGGGAGTCGCCATCCACGCCTGCCAGAGTTCGCCGGGTCGCCCCGGGATGCGATCGTCCCCCAGTTTGTCCGCCCACTGTTCGAAGCGGGGCGCCTCCAGGCTTCGCGCCCACCTGAGGAAACGGGGACGGTCCTCCGGCATCCTTCCCACGATGGCGTCCAGGGTCGGAGCTTCGAGGCTGGCCAAGCGCTTCTCAAGATCGGGGAGGAAGCTCCCGAAGACGGCCGGATTAGCGAGGAATGTTTCCCGTTGGGTCATCAGCTTTTGGAGTTCACTCTCGTCCGCGCCCGGACTCCGGAGGACATCCAAAATCCATCGCCGCACCGCGAGATAGCGGTGTGTGCTGGCGAGTTGGCTGGCCAGCCGAGCAGCCCCCTGCCTGCTGTCGCTGAACGTGAGGATGCGGCGCCCGTCCTGGGGTTGGTGCCGGTCCGCATCATGGAGCGGAAGCTGCTCGGGCAGCAAGGCATCCACGGTCGCCAGATTCATGAGGTTCTTGGGAAAGGTGTTCTGCCACAGGGGCTGGGGCCGGTCGTCCCATTTCTCCTGGCAATTGGGGCAGGAAAGGCCATCCCCCTCCAGGTGCACCTTGAGCCAGGCGCCCGGATCGCCCGGCCCAGCGGTACGGATGCTCCCGCCAGGACCCACGACGATCCATTCTCCCCGACGGTCCAGGTCCACCAGATTCGCGGGGGACAGGAGCAGCACGGGACTCCCCTGCACCACCAGTTCAGGATCCTGGGGATGGTGGAGCGTCGGCGTCCCGAAGATCGGCGCGCTCTGGACGCCCAGGAGTCCCTCCGCGGGACATCCCGGGTTGGTGCAGGCCACCGGAAAGAGCATCGGCGTCTCGCAGTGAGGGCAGCGATGGTCCGAGTCGTGCAGGCCCGTGAAGCCCGTTCCAGGATAGGCGGCCTCCCAGGCCGCTTCCCGCGGTCCCGGACAGGCCGGGTTCAGGCAGAGGCTAGGCCATCGTGGAGGCCGGCGGAGGGCCCCGTGGAGGCGGTGGGGCAGCAGTGCGCGGCCAGCGAACGATCCCTTGGGCGGGTAGGCCGGGTGCCGATCCACACTGAGGCGCTCCAGCAGATCGTCCAGGCGCTCCACACCGTCCGCCTGCCCGGGATAGAGCTCCGCAGCGAGTTCTGAGCGGCGGAAGAGCAGGGAGCGCAGAGGATCCTCGGCCTGGTGGCGCGCCAGATGGGCGACCAGCGCCTCGTACTCCGCCTGGAGGGGCGAACCCAGGTCGGCTTCCGGGATCACCCGGCTCCGCTGCCCCTGGACCACCGTGATGCGTTCCTCTGGCTGGCCGAAAAGCGTCTGGGCGAACGCTCCCAGGTCCCTGACCGCGTCGCTGCCGCCGAAGGTGGCGCTCGTGGCGAAGCCCTGCGGGACTTCGTGGGGCGCCACGCGGTCCCGAAGCCGCCGCAGCAGCATGGCGAGATCCAGGGCCAGCCCCCCCGTATAAGTATGTGCCTCGTCCAGCACCAGATGGCGCCACCCGCCTCCCTCCTGCAGCCAAAGGCGGTCATCGGACCGGAGAAGGGCCAGTTCCATCATCACGTAGTTCGTGATGAGGATGTTTGCACCCCGCCTACCGCCCGCGTGAAGGTCCTCCCGCTTGAGCACCTCACCCTTTTCGAGGGGCA
>MWBB01000289.1 GCA_002068835.1 Acidobacteria bacterium ADurb.Bin340
GCGGGATGCCCTGGAGGCGGAAGTGCTGGCCTGGTCCTCGGACTTCGCCGTGGCCGGGCGGGGCCAGGAGCGGCTTCCCAACACGAGCTGCCTCATCCTGCGGGGGCATCGGGGGGATGCGGTCCAGATGGCTCTGGACCTGGCAGGTTTCGCCGTGAGCACCGGCAGCGCCTGCCACAGCGGGGCCACGGAACCCAGCCACGCCCTGCGGGCCCTGGGCTGCACCGAATCCGAGGCCCGGAGCGCCCTCCGCGTCAGCCTGCTGCCTGATGCCAGCGAGGCCCAGGTGGCAGCCTTCCTGGAGGCGCTGAAGAAGGTGCTGCGGCGGGCCTGACGGAGGTGTGACCCCGTTGCCCGGGGATCGGACTACCCTGGCTCCTGCGGTCCCGGGCCTTCGCCACTGGGGATGCACCGCGCCCGTCGGGGGGCTCCCGGGGGCCTTGGAGGGGTCATGTTCGAAGCGACGATCCAATTCTTCGCCCACAACCCGCTGCTGCTCCTGTTCGCGGTGGTGGCCCTGGGCTATCCGATCTCCAAGATCAAGATCGCCGGGGCCTCCTTCGGCATCGCCAGCATCCTGTTCGCCGGCATCGCCCTGGGCGCCCTGGTGGTGCGCCCCGACCTGGATCCAGCCGTGAAGCGCGACCTCTCCAAGGAAATGAAGCTGGTCTACGAACTGGGACTGGCGGTCTTCGTGTACGCCATGGGCTTGGCCATCGCCCACAGCTTCTGGAAGGCCTTCAGCAAGGAAGGCATCCAGAAGAACGCCACGGTGGCGGCGGTGATGGTGGTGAGCACCGGTGTGATCATCGTGGTCGCGAAGATCGTAGGCTTCGACAGCAAGTACGCTGCCGGCCTGCTGACGGGCTCCTTCACCAACATGCCGGCGCTGGCGGGCGTCATCGAGACCTTGAAGCGCCAGACCTCCGATGTGATGGTCATCGCCCAGCCCACGGTGGCCAGCGCCATCGCCTATCCCATCGGTGTGCTGGTGCCCATGCTCTCCATTCCCCTCAGCCGCCGCCTGTTCAAGGTGGACCTGGCCAAGGAGGCGGCGGGTCTCCACAGCAACAGTTCCGGAAACAGCCGTCTGGAAGCCGCCACCATCGAAGTGGGGCCCCAGGGAGCGGGGCGGACCCACGGGGACCTGCGGGAACAGGCCAACTGCAAGGTGGTGTTCAACCGGCTGCGCCGCGGGGGGGAGTTCATCATGGCCCCGCTGGATCTGGCCCTCCAGGAAGGGGACCTGCTGGTGGTGGTGGGCGCGCCTGAGGATGTGGCCCGGGCCACGTCCTTCCTGGGCCGCACGGCGGAAATCGCGCTGCAGCATGACCTTCGGGAATTTGATTCCACCCGGGTCTTCGTGAGCAATCACGATCTGATCGGGCAGCCCCTGCGGGATTTGCAGCTGCCCGAGAAGCACAACTGCATGATCACGCGGCTGCGCCGGGGCGATGTCTGGTTCGTGCCGGACGCCGATACGGTGCTGGAACTGGGGGACCGGGTGCGGGTGGCCACGGCGCGGAACAACCTGGCCGCGGTGGAGGACCTCTTCGGGGACAGCTACCGCGAATTGTCCGAAGCCAGCTTCCTGACCTTCGCCATGGGGCTGGCCGCGGGTCTGGCCCTGGGCCAGGTGCCCATCCCCCTGGGCCACGGCATCGTGTTCAAGCTGGGGTTCGCGGGCGGTCCGCTGGTGGTGGGCCTCATCCTGGGCCGCTTCCATCGCCTGGGGCATTTCGTCTGGAACATCCCGTACAGCGCCAACCACACCATCCGCCAGTTCGGGCTGGTGCTCTTCGCGGCAGGCATCGGCGTGATCTCCGGCGAAGGCTTCCGGCAGATCCTGTCCCAGAACCTCGCCTGGCTGCCCATCTTCCTGGGCTCGGCCCTGGTGGTGGCCCTGGTGGCCGACACCCTGGCCTACACCATCGGCCACAAGGTGTTCCGCATCCCCCTCAACGTGCTCTACGGGGTGGTGGCCGGCACCCACACCCAGCCGGTGGTGCTGGGTTATGCCACCCAGCAGACCAAGAACGACCTGCCCAATGTAGGTTTCGCCACGGTCTATCCGCTGGCGACGATCCTCAAGATCGTCCTGGCCCAGGCCTTGCTGGTGCTGGCCGCGTAAGAACCGGGATGGGCCGCCCGTCCCGGGGCGCCTCCCACCGCAGGCCCAGCCACTGGGCCACGGTGGGGGCGATGTCCCACAGGGGGATGTCGCCCAGGCGGCCCTGGCCGGCACCCAGCAGCACCATCAGGGTGGGCATGGTTGGATCGTTGCCCCGATAGGCGTGGGCGCCGGAGCGGCCCTGCCGTTCATTTCGGTCTTCCTCCGGAGTGCGGGCGCCGGAGAGCCAGGTGCCCACGGGGGCGAGGACCACCAGATCACCGACCCGGGGCGAGCCCTTGAGCCGGAAGCGGGTGGGCAGGGCCTCCCGGGTCCAGGCGGTGAGGCCTGCGGCCTTGAGAAGGCGCCGGGCGGCGCGCCGCTGCTCGGCGCGTTCCAGGTAGATGGTGGCGCTGCCGCCGTGGGCCACCACCCGTGCGGGGATGCCTTCGAGCACCGTGGGCACATGGATGCGCCGTTTCATGGTGGCCATGCCGTGGTCCGCCAGGAGCCACAGGCGCAGGTTCGGATGGGCGGCCCGCTGGGCCTCGATCCAGGGGGTGGTGAGGGCGTCAAGGGCCGCCAGCTTGGCCGCCACTTCGGG
>MWBB01000290.1 GCA_002068835.1 Acidobacteria bacterium ADurb.Bin340
CCTTCCGAGCGTGTTCGCCCAGGGGGGTGCTCGGGACCAGGAGCCCGCCCCCATGGATCTGCGCCCCCTCCTGAACGGGGGCCTCTGCACGCTGATCCAGGTCCCGCACTGACGGGTCCCCGCGTCAGCCCGCGCTATGCTTTTCGAAGCTCCCCAGACACGAACAGGAAATCCATGGTCAAGCCCATCGTTTCCATCCTGATCCCGACGTACAACCATGCCGCCACGCTGGAGCGCTGCCTGCGCAGCGTGCTCGAGCAGGACTACGAGCCCATGCAGGTCGTGGTCCTGGACAACCGCTCCACGGATGAAACCTACGACATCCTGGCGGACTACGAGAAGCGGCACCGGGACAGGCTCTACATCGGGCGCCTCTTCGACCACGTGGGCCCGGTCGACCACCGCAACCGCTGCCGGATCCTGGCCAATCCCAGGTCCATGTTCCTCCAGTACCTCCCCCCCACCGACGCCCTCTGCCCGGGCTACGTCTCCCGGGCCATGGGGCTCTTCGAGACGAGCAAGCGCATCGGATGCGTGCTGACCCACGCGGATGCCATCCACCCCGATGGGCAGACCACGGCAGCCGCGCCCTTCCGTGAAGGCACGGAGGTCCTTCCCGGAAGCGACATGATGGAGGCCTTCATGGCCCGGGGCCTCCACCTGCATGCCATGCCGCTGTTCAGGGTGGAGGCCTACAACCTTTCGCACAGCGAGGCCTTCATCTTCAACCGCTTCCCCACCTGGCTTCCCCTCGTCATGAGCGCCTCCATCTTCGACGTGGGGTACATCAGTGCCCCTCCCTGTTTCTGCGGCGACGCGCGCGCCCGGCTCGGGGAGGCCTTCATCCCGGCCATGGAGGACCAGATCGAGCACTACCTCTTCCTTCAGGCCTTCCACACGATCGCCGCCCGCCTGGGCCGGAGCGCCGTCTGCGCCCACCTGCCGGCCGCCATCCAGCGCCTCGCCCGGGAGTGTGTCCGCGGGGCCCAGGGCCTTGAGCAGCAGGGGAGATCCCTGGAGGCGCAGGCCCTCCGCGCCCTGGGCCTGGCCTATGCGCCCGAACTCGACCCGGAGACGCCCCGCCAGGCCACGGCCAGCGGAGCGCGGGCCTGACATGGCCGGGCGTCCGCTCGTTTCCATCCTCATCCCCAACTACAACTACGGGCGCTACCTGAGCGCCTGCCTCGAAAGCGTTGTCCAGCAGACCTACGAGAACCTGCAGGTCGTCCTGGTCGACAACCACTCCTCGGACGACTCCTGGGACATCGCGCAGGCCTTCCAGTCCCGCTATCCGGATCGCCTGCGCATCTACCGCAACGACGAGAACATCGGCGGCTCCAGGAACCACACCAAGGCCTGCGCCCTGCAGGACCCGCGCTCGGAATACCTCATCTACGTCTCCTCCGACGACATGGTCCACCCCCAGATGGTGCAGCGATGCATGGCGCTCATGGAGGCGCACCCCACGGTGGGCTTCGTCCTCTTCCACCGCAACGCCATGGACACGGAAGGGAAGATCACCCAGGAGCCCCCCTTCTACGACTGCAGCTGCGTGATCCCCAGCACCCAGCAGATGGAAGTCTTCATGATGGCGGGCATCGGCGTGGCCACCCAGTGCTTCCGCTCCCGCGCCATCGATGCCCTCATCGGCCAGACGGGAGGCTACCTCTTCGACATCTCCGGAGACTGGTTCTACAACTTCTGTTTCGCCAGCCTCTGTGACATGGGGTACCTCCAGGATCCCCTGTGCACGTACAGAACCCATGCGGCCAACGTGACCAGCGGCGCCATCCGGAACCTGACCAACAGCCTGGAACACGTCCGGATGCTGCACGCCTTCCGTGAGCTCGCCCTGCGCTTCGACCGGCCCAGTGTTGCCCAGCGCTTCCAGCCCGCCATGGAGAAGCTCGGGACCATGTGCCTGCGCTACTGCACCCAGCTGATGCGTGAGAACGAGCCGCGCACCGCCACCCAGTACCTGCATCTGGCCTGTGCCCTGAAGCCGGGCATCCAGGAGGCAGACGCATGGCAGGAACTCCGGCGGATCCTGCGGCTTCCCTCCGAGGAACGGGGCGCGGCCCTGGACGCCTTCGAGGCGGCCAGCCCCCAGAAGCGCCTGTGCTCCTACGCCCCACCCGCAGGGAGCATCCGCCTCTAGAGTTCCGAAGCCCGGACCACCCTCGGCCTTTCCAGGAAGGCGAGCGCGCGTGCGATGGCCTCCTCGTGCAGGGGAGAGGCGACCAGCAGGATGTCGAGGCCGAGCTCCTGAAGTTCGGAGGCGCCATAGATGCGACGCCCCATGCGGACCTGCCCATGGAGCGAGACGTCCCCGTCCCCCAGCGCGGCCACCACGTCCCCCATGCAGGTGGAGGCCAGCAGCTCCATCCCATAATGGCCCGCGGGGTAAAGCCCCACGCGGAGCCCCTGGGCCTTCCAGTGCCGTGCCTGCGCGTCCAGACGCTGGAAGGCGGCCGAAAGGATCGGCGTGCACACGTCCTCCGCAGGATCCGGCTCCGGAAAGACGGACGTCCGCCCCCCCTCCTCCGCGAGCACCATCAGACTGCGCACATGGGGGGACGCGCGAACCGCTGCGCACCGCGTCGGCCGAAGCCCCGCCGCCGTCACGAGGCGCAGGAGGGCCTGCACCGAAAAGAACGAAAGATGCTCGTGCATCCGG
>MWBB01000291.1 GCA_002068835.1 Acidobacteria bacterium ADurb.Bin340
AGAACCCTCACCGGCACGTGGGGAGTAAGTTTCAGACCAAGGGAGGCGAACGCAAGAGTGCGCTCCCCCTTGGTCTGAACCTGTTTAGAAACGCCAGGCAACGCGGGTGCTGAATTCCCGTCCGGCACCGGGGATCGGGGTGCCGCCGCCGTTGTAGGCTTGGATGAAATAGACCTTAGTGTCGGACACATTGTAGACGCCCGCACCGACTTCCAGGCCTGCGATGGGGCTCTGCCAGCGCAGGAAGAGGTTCCCTGTGACTTCCGCATCGTAGGTGATGGGATCGGTTGCCAATGGGGCATACCCGTATCGTTTGCCCAAGTAGGAGAGGGTCGGGGCCAGGCTGAGGCCGTGGCCCAGCTTCACGCTGGCGGTGATGTTGGCCTTTTCGTTGGCCATGCCCAGCAGGTAGCTGTCGGTTTCGGGAACCTGGAAATCCAGCACCTTGTTGTTGTCGGGACGCGAGAGGGTGGCATTGGCACGCAGTGAGCCCCACTCGGCCCGGTACTGCGCATCAATCTCCACACCCTTCGTTCCACCATCTCCACCACCGGTGTAGGGGTAGATCATGGCGTCCTTGATCTTGGTGACAAAGAGATTGCCCGAGACGTACAGGCGCTTGGTGGCCTGGTAGCCGACTTCCGCCTCGTAGGTGGTGGTCGTTTCGGGTTTCACGAGGGGCGTGAATTCGATATTCCCCAGCACAGGGGCCCGGAAGGCCTTGGCCGCAAGGATCTTCACGCTCCAGTCGCCAAAAACTTTGGTATAGGCAAAGCGGGGCACGAAGGAACTGTCCGTAAAACTTGGATCTTCGAAGCGAGCACCCACAGTGAAATTGCCGAGATCACTGGTGAGCAGGCCCTGGGCGTAGTAGGCGTTGCTCAAGTAGACCACTCGGTCCTTTCCGTTGACGAAGACGCTGCCTGGGATGCGGTCCTTTCCGGTGTCCTGGGTGCGCTCGAACCCCGTGACGATGCTGATGGCCTGGGTGGGATCCCAGGCCACCTGGACTCCGGCAACGTCGCGATCGAGGGCCCGATCGGAGGCCGTGGGCCGATCCGTGTATTGCCAGGCCAGCTGGCGCTTGTGGCTCACCCTGGGGGTCACGGTCCACTTGTCGTTGATCGCCCAGGCATACTTCACTTCAACGGCGGCCGTGCTGAAGAGCATGGGAGCGGAGAGTCCTGGGCCTTCCTCGGCGCCGGCCCCAGAACCTCCATAGAAGTCGTCGAGGAGATAGCGATCATAGATTGCTCTCACCTCAAGGCCCTTCCATTGAAGCCCGGCATTGAAGTTGAAGGGCTTGAGATCACTGTGGGATTTCAGTTCGGTGACAGAGCCGTCGTTGGCGATCCAGTCGCGGTTGCTGCGGTTGCCATCGCCTCCGGTCAGGGCAAGGCTGAACACCACATCCTTTGCGGTGGCACCATAGGCCACCGAGGCGTACTTCCGGTTGGTGCCGTAGCTCAGGCTCGCTGATGCACCACGAAGTTCCTTGCCATTGCGGGTGATCACATTGATCACGCCAAGCTCGGCAAAGCCGCCATACATGGCAGAGCCTGGCCCTCGAATAATCTCGATGCGGGCGATCTGGTCGATGGGGAAATGTCCCCCGAAGGGGCTGTTGGCGTACTTGGTTTCGTTCATTTCCTGGCCATCGATCAACAGCAGCACCTTGCCCTCGTGGGCCCAGGCACCTCGCACCGCGATGCCAACCACGGACTGGACATCGGCCCCGAACTGGAATCCTGGGGCGAGGGTGTTGAGCACTTCCTTGAGATCCCTGGCTCCGGAGGCCAGGATGTCATCCCGGGTGATCAGCGTAACGATGCCCGGCGCCTCTCGGGTGGTCATGGCCTTCTTCGAGGCCACGGTCACGGGTGTATTGAGTAGGGCGAGGAGGTCGTCTTCCACAGTGGTGGGTTGCTGGGCACAGAGAGGCCCAGCCACCAGGGCGAGAAACAGAACGGACTTGCGCATCAGAGCTTCTTCCCGATCTTGAGGATTGTGTCCGACAGGGGCACGCCACTCGCGGCGATGTTGCCCATGTGAAGGTAGATGGCTGGTTTGCCCCCTTCTTCCACAAGGGCGATGGAGCCGCCCTTGGGCAGCCATTCCAGTTTCGGCACGATGATCAGCTTGCCCTTGAAGGCCGCAAGGTCGCCTTCAGAGCCGGCGTAGGCCACCTTGGAGGCCCCGTCCACCGCAAAGCCCGCAGCCTTGATCTCCCCGGCCATGGTGCTGTCCTTGCAGGCGACAGCATTGGCGCCGCCACTGGCACCGATGATTTTGATGAACTTGGCCTGGATTCCCGCAGGCAGGTCGGCCCCGGCCAGCGGGGCAGCCAGGATGGATAAAGCGAGCGCGATGAATTTCGTGTCCATGCTTTCTCCCATGAGTGGAGGGAAAGGGTTTTTCCCAACCGGTCCCTGGATCGGCAACGAGTTGTTGGAAGATAAATATCTATGGGGGATGTTGAACGAAGCCGCTCCGCGGCGGGGGACGAGCGTCCCGGCGGTATGAGGGGCCCGGACTCTAGCGGATTGGCCTGAAAGCAGGCTCCTTGGTCATGGCGGTGTAGTCGCACCGTCATCCACGACCAAGGAGGTACTGCATGAAGGCAGTCAGTCTATCTCTGTCCCGGCTGGAGGCGGATCTGCGGATGGCGGATCG
>MWBB01000292.1 GCA_002068835.1 Acidobacteria bacterium ADurb.Bin340
CCCGCAGCTCAAGGCGGGCCCTGCCGATGCGGAGGTGCTGGATCGCCAGTTCGGTGGGGGGGCCGCTGGGGGGCTCGGCGGGTTGGCCCTCGAAGCGGGCCACGATTTCCCGGATGTTGAGGGAGCCATCCTGTTCGACCACCAGCCGCCCCTGGGGCTCTTCGAGTTCCAGGACCTTGAAATGCTGGGTGCGGCCGAACAGCGAGCGGAGCTGCCAGTTCACATGGAGCCGCCGCCAGGCCAGCAGGGTTCCGCCGTCCCGGTCCTGGATGCGGAGGCCGTCCACGGTGGCCGAAAGGGTGAAGGGGTTGGTGCGGACCCTCTGGATGGTCACGGAGCGGCCCAGCAGGGCGGAGAGCCGCTTGGGGGCTTGCGAGGCCAGGATGGGCGGGAGCACGAGGAAGCCCAGCAGGGCGTACGCGCCCACCAGGCCCAGGCCCCAGAGGCCCATGCGCAGCACGCGGCGGGGCAGCTTGTTCAACAGGGCCGGGATTTTCATGGGGGAAGCCTAGCAGAGGCGCGTTGCGGGAAAGGGGAACCCCTTCAGGGGCTTCCTGCATATTTTGAAGGCTGGTTACATATCTTGCAAACCCTTGTAATGACAAGAATTCTGTATCGTTCGAGGGGGGCCTTGTGCAGTACCATGACATTTCCACCCCCTGGTCCCGAGGCCTTGACCACCCGTTCCGGGTGTGTCGGTTGTTCGGTTGACCCCTTTCCGGGAGCTCAAATGTCCGAACCTCGCCGCGTTCTGATCCTGGGAGCCGCTGGCCGCGACTTCCACAACTTCAATACGGTCTACCGTGACAATCCGGCCTTCAAGGTGGTGGCCTTCACGGCGACCCAGATTCCCGACATCGCGGGCCGCGCCTATCCCGCCGTCCTCGCGGGCAAACTCTATCCCGCCGGCATCCCCATCCTGGACGAGGCGGATCTGGTCGAGATCATCAAGCGCGAGAAGCCCGATGTGGCCGTCTTCTCTTATTCCGATGTGACCCACCAGCATGTCGGGCATATGGCCAGCCTCTGCACCGCCCTGGGAGTGGATTTCGAGCTGCTGGGCTGCGACAAGACCATGATCAAGTCCACCAAGCCGGTCATCGCCATCACCGCCGTGCGCACCGGCGCGGGCAAGAGCCAGACCACCCGCTACATCAGCCGCATCCTCAAGGGGCTTGGCAAGAAGGTGGTGGCCATCCGCCATCCGATGCCCTACGGCGACCTCGCCGCCCAGGCCTGCCAGCGCTTCGCCGACTACAAGGACCTGGACCTCCACAAGTGCACCATCGAGGAGCGCGAGGAATACGAGCCGCACATCGACAACGGCTTCATCATCTACTCCGGCGTGGACTACGAGCAGATCGTCCGCAGCGCCGAGAAGGAAGCCGACATCATCCTGTGGGACGGCGGCAACAACGACACGCCCTTCTATGCCTGCGACCTGCACATCTGCATCGCGGATCCCCTCCGCAGCGGCCACGAGGTGATGTACCACCCGGGCGAGGCCAACTTCCGCCGGGCGGATGTCATCGTCATCAACAAGTGCGACAGCGCCAAGGAAGAGGACATCAAGGCCATCGAGGAGAACGCGAAGACATACAATCCGAAGGCCATCGTGATCCGCGCCAACAGCCCGGTGACCCTTGAGAAGCCCGAGTTGGTCAAAGGCAAAAAAACACTGGTCATCGAAGACGGCCCGACCCTGACCCACGGCTCCATGAGCATGATGGGCGCGGGCGTGGTCGCGGCCAGAGCCGCGGGCGCAGGCACCATCGTGGACCCTACGCCGTATGCCGTGGCTTCCATTGCCGCCACCTACCAGAAGTACCCCAATGCCCAGGGCATCCTGCCTGCCATGGGCTACGGCGATGCCCAGGTGAAGGATCTGGAGCGGACCATCGATGCGACCCCCTGCGACATCGTGGTCTCCGGCACCCCCATCGACATCACCCGCGTGCTGAAGGTCAACAAGCCCATGGTGCGTGCCACCTACGAGCTGGCTGAAGTCACCAAGGGCCAGCTGGAAGCGGCCGTGAAGAAGGCCCTCAAGCTGGGCTGCTGCTGCGGTTGAACCGGACCGGAAACCCGAAGCGGGCGCCGATGGGCGCCCGCTTTTTAATCAGAAATGTCATGGCCTGCTTGACACTCTCCGGCCGGAATCGGCGTAACGTGCCCAAGCCGTGATGTCCACCGGCCTTGAAGGAAAGGAGCACCCTGTGCGCACCCTGATCGCCCTTGCCCTCATCCTGGCGGCGCCCGCCGCCCTCCACGCCCAGCGGGTGGATATCCGCGGCGGCGTCTACACCGGCGCCTCCCTGCCCGTGGGCGACCTGCACGACAAGGATGGCGTGGGGACCAACAACTTCTTCGGTGCCCATGTGGGCGGCCACCTGGATTTCAATCTGACCCCCCAACACCAGGTCCGGGGCCATATCACCTTCATCGGCATGCCCGGCAGCGAGTGGGATGACTATGCGGACCACACCAACGACATCTCCATGCTTCAGGTGGGAGCGGATTGGGTCTACCACTTCCAGGGCCAGAACCGCGGCTGGTACAGCGTGGCGGGCGCCAGCCTGAATCGGGTGCGCAACGACTGGGACAACGATCTGGTGGATGGTTCCGCCACCCAGAGCGGCAAGCTGGGCGTACGGGGCGGGGCGGGCTA
>MWBB01000293.1 GCA_002068835.1 Acidobacteria bacterium ADurb.Bin340
CCGCCGCCACGGCGGGTATCTCCCAGAGCCGCGCCAGGGCGGCGGGGGTGAGGTTCAGGCCCGTGCGGCCCGGCACGTTGTAGGCGACGAGGGGCAGGCCCGCCTCCGCGCAGGCCCGGTAGTGGATCACCAGCCCTTCGGGGGTGGGCTTGTTGTAGTAGGGCGTCACCACGAGGGCGCCCTGGACGCCCAGGTCTGCGGCCCGGCGGGTCCAGCGGGCGGCGGTGCGGGTGGCGTTGTGGCCCGTGCCCGCCACCACGGGGCGGCCTCCGGCCTCATTGAGGCAGGCGCTGATGAGCGCATCACGCTCGGCCTCCTCCAGGGTGGCGGCTTCGCCCGTGGAGCCCAGAACCACCAGGAAGTCGGCGGCGCGGGCCACGTGCCGCACCAGGCGGCGGAAGGCGGGCAGGTCCAGGGCGTGATCGGGGGTGAAGGGCGTGGCGAGAGCCACACCCAGTCCGGTGAACATCGTCATCTCAAACTCCGGTTCGGAAGAGGGGATCCAGAAGGTCTGCGGCCAGGTCGTCGAAGGTGAAGCAGCCTTTCCGGCCGCGGATCCAACGGGCGGCGCGCAGGGCCCCGGCCGCGAAAACCTGCCGGGACCGGGCCGTGTGGGTGAGGGTGAGGGTTTCCAGGGGGCCATCCAGGCCCACGGTGTGGCGGCCCGGCTCCGCGCCGGCCCGCAACACGGCGACGCTGAGCTGGTGGGATTCCGCCGTGCCCAGGGTCCAGCCGCGCTTGCGGGGGCAGCCCGCCAGGACCGCGCCCGCCAGGGCCCGGGCCGTGCCCCCGGGGGCATCCGCCTTGCGGGCGTGGTGGTGCTCCAGCACGTAGGGATCCAGGTCCGGATCCAGGTCCGCGTAGCGCCCCAGCACCCGGGCCAGGCGGCCCATGAGGGCCACCGCCAGGCTGAAGTTGGGGGCCACCAGCAGGCCGATGCGGTCCTGCACCCGGGTTTCGAGGTTCGGGATCGTCCAGCCCGTGGTGCCGATCACCAGGTCCGTGTCGTTCGCCAGGGCCCAGTCCAGGTGGGCGGGCAGGGCCTCCGGGGTGCTGGCGGCGAGGGCGACCTCCACCGGAGCCGGTGGCGCCTCGCCCTGGCCCACGGCCCAGGCCAGCTCCAGGTCCGGCGCCTGCCGCGCAGCTTCGATCAAGGCAGAGCCCAGGCGGCCCCGCCCGAAGATGCCGATCCTCATGGGGCCTCCTCGAAGAAGGCGGCGTGGAGCCGCCGGAGGGCCTCGGGGGCCTCGTCATGGCGCACCACCAGGCTCAGGTTGATCTCGTTGGCGCCCATGCTGATCATCTCGACGTTCAGGTCGCCCAGGGCTCCGAAGGCGCGGCCCGTGACGCCGGGGGTGGCCTTCAGGCGCTCTCCCACCAGGGCCACGATGGCCCGGTCCTCGGCCACCTCCACCCGGGCGAAGGCTTCCAGGTCCGCCCGGAGGCGATCCAGGGGCGCGTCCGCATCCACCGTGAGGGAGACGCTCACCTCCGCCGTGGCCACGAGGTCCACGCTGGTCCGATGGTGGCGGAACACCTCGAAGAGCCGGGCCAGGAAGCCGCTCTGGTTCAGCATCCGGCTGGAGGTCACCGTGAGTACCGTCACCGGCCCCCGGCAGGCCAGGGCCGTGGCGGGCCGCCCGGTGCCGGGGTGGGCCGTGATGGTGGTGAAGCATCCTTCCGGGCGCAGGGTGTGGCGCACCGTCACGGGGATGCCCGCCGCCACGGCCGGTTCCAGGGTGGCCGGGTGCAGCACCTTGGCCCCAAAGGCCGCCAGTTCCGCCGCCTCCGCGAAGCTCAGCTCGGGGATGGCCTGGGCCCCGGGCACCACCCGGGGATCGCAGGTGAGCACGCCCTCCACATCGGTCCAGATCTGGATTTCCGAAGCCTCCAGGGCCGCCCCGAAGAGGCTGGCGCTGTAGTCGGAACCGCCCCGGCCCAGGGTGGTGGTGAGGCCTTCGGAGGTGGCTCCGATGAAACCCTGGGTCACGGCCAGGCTCCCCGGGTGGAGGTGGGGCGCGAGGTGCTCCCGGGCCAGGGTGCGGAGGGCTTCCGGTTGGGGTTGCGCGGCGCCGAAGGTTGCGTCCGTGCGCAGCACCTTGCGGGCATCGACCCAGGGCGCTCCCAGGAAGGCCGCGAGGATCCTCGTGGAGAACCGTTCTCCCACGGAGGCGATGGCATCCCGGCTGCGGGGCGAGCATTCCTGCAGCAGGGCCACGCCCCGGAGCAGCAGGTCCAACTCGCCGTCCAGGTCGGCAAGGGCCTGCTGCAGGCCCGATGGGATTCCTTCCGGGAACAGGGCCTCCGCCAGGGCGCGATGGGCGCGCTGCAGGGCATGGCGGCCCGCGAGGGCTTCTTCGATCCGCCCCGATTCTGCATGGCGGGCGGCGACCAGCAGGGCATCCGTGGTCCTGCCTGCGGCCGAAAGGACCACCAGCGCGCCCTGGGATGCCGCCGAACGCGCGAGGTGGGCCACCTGGCGCATGCGCTCCGCGTCGGCCACGGAGGAGCCGCCGAACTTCATCACGAGGCTCACAGGGCACCTCCCGCCACAGCCCATTCGGCATTGAGGAGGGAGCCCCCGGCGGCGCCGCGCTCGGTGTTGTGGCCCAGGAGGTTCAGCTTGAGG
>MWBB01000294.1 GCA_002068835.1 Acidobacteria bacterium ADurb.Bin340
CCCGCCGGAAGGCGGCCTCCTGCATTGGAGCGTTTCGAGGCTTCAGGAGGTGGCGCGGGCTGCCTGGATCGCTTCGGCGATCATGGCTTCGGCCTTTCGGGGATCCTGCCATTCCGCCTGGATGGCAGGATCCAGGCTGGTCAGTGGATCGAAGTAGGTGAAGAAAGCGCCGGGTTTGACGCTGGGGGCTGCGTAGACGCTGATGCCGGTGCGGCGGTCGTAATGCTCGAAACTGTGAGCGTCCCGCTTCCCGCCGCCACCCGGCGCGTCCACCACGAAGAGCGGCGTGTTGAATCCGGCCAGGCTGCCCCGGACCGCCTTCTCCACATCCAGGGCCCGGTGCAGGGGGGTGCGCAGATCCTCGCTGCCCCTCACCAGATCGTGCACGTAGACGTAGTAGGGATGCACGTTCACGTAGGAGAGGCGGCGCACCAGTTCGGTCATGGTGGCGGCCTCATCGTTCACGCCCGCCAGGAAGACCGTCTGGTTCCGCACGGTGATCCCCCGCTCGAAGAGGCGTCCCAGGGCATCCTCGGTGATGCCCGTGACCTCGTTCGGGTGGTTGAAGTGGGTGTGGATGCAGACTTCCTTGTGGAGTTTGCGGCCCCGCTCCACCACCTGGGTGAGGGCATCCAGCCATGGGGTGTCGGAAAGGATCTTCATGGGCTGGATGGCCAGCCCCTTGGTGGCGAAGCGGAAGCGACGGATGTTCGGCAGGTCCAGCAGGCGGTTGCCGATCTCCAGGATCTGATCCGCCCGCAGCCGGTAGGAATCGCCCCCGGAGACCACCACATCCTCCACTTCGATGCGCTCGCCCAGGTACTGGAAGGCGCGGTCCCAGCGTTCGGGATTGGCCCGGATGCTCACCTTTTCCACCAGGTCCGTATCAGTGCCCACCGCGTAGCTGCGGGTGCAGAAGCGGCAGTAGACCGGGCAGATGTCGTGGGCCAGGAACAGCGCCTTGTCGAAATAGCGGTGGGTGAGTCCCGGCACCGGCGCATCGGCCTGCTCGTGGAGGCTGTCCAGGGTGAGCATGGGATGGTCCGGCTGAAGCTGGGAGGCCAGGGGGAGGAACTGACGCCGCAGGGGATCGGCATAGGGATTGGACCAGTCGATGAGCCCGATCACGTAGGGCGAGATGCGCACGGTCATGGGCGCGCGATGGAGGCCCTGCTCGAAATCCTCGATGAAGTCCGCAGGGGCCAGGGGCCCGACCGTCTCGATGAGCTTGCGGGGGGAGGTGATGGCTTGCTTTTCCTGCCAGGCTACGTCGCAGAAGGTCGCCTCGTCGATTTCCCGCCAGGCGGGAATGGCCTGCCAGAAGGCATCGCGGCGGAGCTGGCGCCAGGTGATGGCCGCAGGATCAAGGGCAGGGCGCAGGTGCTGGATGGGAGCCGTAGACATGGGAACCTCGTCGGAAGGGAGGGGGTTGATGCAGGGATGCCGAACGTGCGGGAACCATCCCGCCGTCCACATCCGGTGCATGGAACACCCGCCCTTCGTGCCAGATGGCCCGCCTCCTTCCCCGCAGAATCAAACCCCGGAAGGCGGACCCGAAAGCCACCGCGCCCCCAGGCGTCGCATGCCTGTTGGATGCCGGTGGGCCGCTCCCCGCAACGGAGGGCTCAGTGGTCCTCGCTCTGTCCCGTGAGGATCACCCGCACGGCTCCGCCCGGCGTCACGTCCGGCTGCTCGGCCTCGATCCAGGCGAGGGCATCGGCGCGCATGAGGGAGGACAGCACGCCGGAGCCCTGGGGCCCGGTGAGGGTGGCCCGCAAGCCATCGGGCCCTTCCGCGAGCCGCACCCGGAGGAAATGAACCCGGCCATCGGGGCGGCCCCGGCGCCAGCCGTCCACCAGACCCGCGGTGCCCTGCGGCCGGAAGCGGTGCCGGAAGCCCATCATCTGCCGCAGGGCTGGGCGCGCGTAGAGCTCGGCCATGAGCAGCGCGGCCACGGGGTTGCCAGGGAGACCCAGGACGGGGCGGCCGTCCAGGCGCCAGAGCCCCAAGGGTGCGCCGGGCTTCTGGGCCACCATCCAGAAAACGGTGTCGGCTCCGAGGGCTTCCAGGGCGGGCTTCACGGGATCGTGGTCCCCCACCGAAACACCGCCGGTGGTGAGGATCAGATCGGCCTGCGCGGTCGCTGCGCGGAGGGCCTCCGCCACGGCTTCGGGGCGGTCCGGGATGCGGGGGAAGGGCAGGGCCACGGCGCCCATTTCGGCGAGCTGGGCGCAGAGGGCCGGCAGGTTGGCATCCCGGATCCGGCCGGGCCCCAGGGGCGCTCCAGCCTCCACCAGCTCGTTGCCCGTGGTGAGGACGGCCACCCGGGCGCGGCGGTGCACCGGCACGGCGCCGAAGCCCAGGGAGGCCAGCACCCCGATTTCCCCGGGGCGAAGGGCCGTGCCCCGGGCCACGGCCACCTCCCCCTGGGTCAGATCCTCGCCCGCGAGCCGGATGTCGCCGCCGGCCTTCACGGGATGGGCCAGCACCAGGGTGTCGCCGTCGCGGGTCACCTTCTCCTGGGGCACCACCGCGTCGGCTCCGGGCGGAATGGGGGCGCCGGTGAAGATGCGCCAGGCGGTGCCCGGGGCCACGGCGGGGG
>MWBB01000295.1 GCA_002068835.1 Acidobacteria bacterium ADurb.Bin340
CATCGAGAACCTGCCCCAGGCCATCACCCGCCGCACCGATGTGGCCGTGGCCTTTGCCGCCTGCAAAGTGGCCGAGGATCTGGGCGCGCGCCTGCTGGTGGTGCTCACGGAAGGTGGCGGCAGCGCCCGCATGGTGAGCCGTCTGGCCGGGGCCACGCGGGTCGTCGGCGCCACCACGGACCTGCGCAACGCTCGCCTGATGGGGCTGCTGCGCGGCGTCACCAGCATCCTCATCGAGAAGCGGAACCACCTGTCCGAGCTCATGGCGGACCTGGAGCCCCGGCTCCGGGCCGATCATGGCCTGCAGCCCGGGGACCGGGTGGTGGTCACCGTGGGCCATCCCCTGTGGGTGGCGGGTTCCACCAACACGATGCGGGTGGTGACCTACTGATGGCCTGCCCCTCGAACCGCCTCCCCTGCGCCTGCACGTATACGTCCTGCCCCCGGCACGGCCACTGCTGCGCCTGCATCGCCCACCACAACGCCAAGGGCGAAGTGCCGGGCTGTCTCTTCACGAAGGAAGGCGAGGCCCGGTGGGACCGGAGCCTCGCCGCCTTCCTGGACGACCGCCAGGGGCACTGACCGCTACTGGTACAGCTCCCTCAAGGCTTCGAGGGTGACACCGTCCACCTCGAAGGTGAGAGCCTGTTCCTCGGTCAGATCCTTGCGAGAGGGCAGCCGCCATTCGCCGCGGATGCCGCTGGGGGGCAGCTCCCCCTTGCTCAACCGCTGGATCTTGGTGAGCGCATCCAGCACCTCGCCCCGGGTGGCATTTCGAGCATTGAAGAGCAGGCGGACGCCTTCGCCCGCGCTTTTTCGGTACCAAAAAGTGATCTGCCTCCGAACCGGCGCTTCGGCCGCCGGGGGGGCTGGAGGGGCTGGAGGCGCGGGCGGCGCCGGCGGCGCCTTGGGGGCCGGTGCAGCCGCAGGGGCGGGCGGCGGCGGGGGCAGTTGGCCTTCGGCCCGTTCGGCTTGGGCCGCGGGCGCCTTCTTCACGGCCTTGGGGGTCTTCTCCTGGGCCATCAGCAGTGTGGTGGCGAGGCCCAGGCCCACCAGGGTCAGGCCGGGCCAGGCGAAGCGGAGAGGGGCCGGCTCCTTCAAGAGCAGACGTCGGATGCGTTCCATGAGATGTCCTCCACGGGCTCCGGGAGCCAGGGACAGGGGCCGCCCGCGCAGGGCGTCGAGGCGGCTCAGGGTTTCGGCGTAGCCGACGGCATCACCACAGGCCTGGATGGCGTCGTCGTCGCAGCAGTGCTCCCGCTCGGTGCGCATCCGGCGGGAGAGCCACCCCACGGCGGGGTGGTAGAAGAGCAGGGTCTCGGCCAGGGCCTGGAGGCCGTTCACCAGCGGATCCAGGCGGCGGAGGTGGGCCAGTTCGTGGGCCAGCACCGCTTCCAGGGCCAGGGGATCCAGCTGGGCCAGGAAGCCCGTGGGCACCAGGATGGTGGGGCGGAGGATGCCCAGGGCCAGGGGGCCGTTCACCCGGAGGGAGGCCAGCAGGCGCACGGGGCGGCGCAGGTCCAGGCGCCGGGAAAGGTCCGCCAGGGTCTGGAGGCTCCGGGCATCCGTTTCGGGGGTGGCACTGGACCGCAGGCGCTGGAGCCAGGCCCAGGCCCCCAGGGCCCGCAGGCCGAAGAGCAGCACCCCGGCGGCCCAGGCCACCACCAGCCGCGGCAGCCAGGGATCCAGGAAGGAACCCGGGCGTGGCCCCAGGATGAGAGGTGTGCCCGCCTCCGCCAGGAAAAGAGGCGCCGTGGGCGATCCCGTGGCCAGGCTCGGCGCGGGCAGGCCCGTCGGAACGCCCAGCACCGCAAAGGTGACGAGGGGGGCCAGGAGGCAGCCCAGCAGGCCCAGGCAGGCGGCCAGGTACCGGGCCTGGGGCCGGGCGTGGCGCAGCAGGCGCAGTGCCAGGGCCGCCGCGAGGCCGATGATCGCTCCCTGCCAGAGGCTGTGGAGCAGGGTCCAGGCCAGGCGGTGGGCCCCGGAGGAGGCGAGCAGGTCGTTCACGGGGCCTCCTTGCGGGCTCGGGCCAGGAGCCGGGCCACCTCGCCCCGTTCTGTTTCCGAAAGGCGGTCGCTGGCGAGGGCCGTGGCGAAAAGGTCCAGGGTGCGCCCGCCGAAGGCCCGCTCCAGCAGATCGTCCACCAGGTGCGCCAGGGTGCGTTCCCGGGCCTGGGCGGGCTCGTAGCGGTGGGCCCGGTCCGAGGCATCGCGCCGCAGCAGGCCCTTCTCCACCATGGTCTGCATCATCTTCAGCACGGCGGTGTAGGCCAGATCCTCGCCCCGTTCCTCCACCAGCCGGGCATGGACCTCCCGCACCGTGGCGGGGCCCACCTCCCAAAGCACGCGGAGGATGGACAGCTCGACATCCGTGGGACGGTTCAGGGCACGGCGCATGGGGGCCTCGGGGATTACAGGTGAAAGCGTACGATAAAAAGTGTAGACGTCAAGACGAAGGTTCCCGGATGGGGTTCGTGGAGGTCTCAGCGGGCCGGTCCCTCCACGACGAGGCGGGCTTCGGTGAAGGACTCCAGCGCCCAGCGGGGGCCTTCGAAGCCCTGGCC
>MWBB01000296.1 GCA_002068835.1 Acidobacteria bacterium ADurb.Bin340
ACCAAGGAGGTACTGCATGAAGGCAGTCAGTCTATCTCTGTCCCGGCTGGAGGCGGATCTGCGGATGGCGGATCGGGCCACGGGGACGATCCAGCAATACCTAGCGTCGGTCCGGCGGTTCGAGGAGTTCCTCGGGCTGGGCCTCTCGGAGGCGGACCAGGGCTCCATCCGGCGCTGGGTTGAGCACCTTCAGGGCCAGCCCATCGGGCCGGAGCGGCTGCGCTGCCACTACTCGGCGCTGAAGTTCCTCTATGGCCGCACGCTGGGCCAGCCAGACAAGGTGGCTTTCCTCTCGATGCCGCGCAAGGATGCGCCGCTGCCCACGGTGCTCACGGCGGCGGAGGTGCAGCGGGTGCTGGACGGCTTCCTGGTGGCGAAGTATCGCGTGTTCTTTGCCCTGATCTACGCCACGGGCCTGCGCATCCGGGAGGCTGGCCTTCTGGAGACCCGCGACATCAACGCCTTCCAGCAGGTGATCCACGTGCGCAACGGGAAGGGCGGGAAGGAGCGCCTGGTGCCGATGCCGGGGAAGCTCTACGGCCTGCTGCGGACCTACTGGAAGCACGAGCGCCCGCCCGAGCCCTGGCTGTTCGCCTCCAAGGCAGGCAGGCCCATCTGCCACGAGACGGCCCGGCGGGCGCTGCTCTGCGCCTCAGCGCGGGCGGGGATCGGCAAGGTCGTCACGCCCCACATGCTCCGGCACTCGTTCGCCACGAACCTCCTGGAGCACGGGACGGACCTGCGAAAGATCCAGGTGGTGCTGGGCCACGGCAGCATCCGGTCCACGACGATCTACACGCGGGTCTCGCCGGAGCAGGTGGCGTCGGTCCGGAGCCCGATGGAAGACCTGAACGTGTAGGCGGTGGCCTATCCAAAGCCTCGCCATGACATCGCTGATATCGTCCGGGCGCATCGCCCTGGCCTCGAAGCTCGACATTTCCTGTCGCGTGGCCAGAAGCGCGTCCTGACGGATATCGGTCGATGTCGCACGGCCGCCCTCGGCGGCCATGTCGAGGTGTGTACGGGCTGTGGGCGGGAGCATCCCGTCTACAACTCCTGCCGGAACCGGCACTGTCCCAAGTGCCAGGCTGCGGCCCAGCAGAAGTGGATCGATGCACGAGCAGAACGGGTCCTGAACGTCCCCCACTTCCATGTCGTGTTCACGCTCCCCTCCGAGCTGAAGTCCCTGGCGCGGCGGCATCCGGCAGCGATCTACAACGCACTGTTCCGCGCCACCAGCGAACTGCTGCTGGAGTTGGGGCGAACACGATTGAAAGCCACGTTGGGGCTCACACTGGTGCTGCACACGTGGACACGGGACCTGCGGTTCCATCCTCACGTCCACGTGCTGGCCACGGCCGGCGGACTGTCTCTCGATGGGAAGCGCTTTGTCCATGCACGCAAGGACTACCTGTTCCCGGTCGAGGTTATGGGGCGGCTGCTGCGGGGGAAGGTGCTGGACGCCCTTCGGACGCTGCACCGGAAGGGCGCATTCCCCGAACTGGGCAAGCGCTCCTTCGGCCGCCTGATGGCCAGCCTCGCGGCCCACAAGTGCTGGGTCGTCTATGGGAAGGCTCCGTTCCGGCGCTCCCAGCACGTCCTCAGCTACCTGGGCCGCTATACCCACCGAGTGGGGATCGCGAACTCCCGCCTGCTGGAAATCGGCCCCGGCCACGTCACTTTCCGCACGAAGGGCAAAGGCACGTCCACGCTGCATCCCGTGGACTTCCTGGGCAGATTCATTCAGCACGTCCTGCCCGATGGCTTCCACAAGATCCGCCACGCGGGGCTCTATGCCTCGCCAACCCTGCTGGAACAGGCGAGGGCGTTGCTGCCGACCCGGTCCGCAGCCAAGGCTCCCGAGCCCTCCAGCGATGAGCCCATCCGCTGCGCCCACTGCGGTGCCCTCATCCAGCGGATCCGGCTGGCCCGCGCCCCGCCTCTGGAGGGTCCATGCGTATAGGCCCGACAGCAGCCAGGCAGTGCATCCAGGCTCCACCCGAGTGGGGCAAGGCGAAGCCCTGCACGACCAGCGGCGCGAAGACCTTCGGCGAGCCCGCTGCTCTCAGAGTCGGCTCGACCCACATCGACCGAGCGCCTCGACAGAGCCTCAGGAAGAGATCGCCGGGCTCGATTTCCGCATAACGGTCATCCCGGCCCTCGCCGCTCCGGGCTTGTTCAACACCGCATTCCGCCGGTGGTGATCACGCCTGTCCGGAACTACCGGGGGCACCGGCGGAATGCTTACTGTTCGAGGGGAGGCCGTCCAACCTGCGACCCTTCTGGAACGCTGCCCGGGAGGCCAAGCCTACGCGACCTTCTTGGAACGCCCCGGGGAGGCGAAATGCTCCTCACCCTAGGAGCTTCCGCCCGGCATCTCGCAAGGACCCGTCTGGCCCAACATGGCGGTACAGGGTCTGCCGAGTGATTCCCAGTTCCTTGCAGAGCTGGCCCACCACGGTTTCTGGCTTTCCCATGGCGGCCATGGCCAGCCGCAGCTTGGCGGGCGTCATCTTGAAGGGGGCTCCCCCCTTCCGCCCTCGAGCT
>MWBB01000297.1 GCA_002068835.1 Acidobacteria bacterium ADurb.Bin340
GCGATCAGGTGGTGGACGGCAGCCGCCTCCGCCTCATGGACGAAAAGGGGAACTGAGCCATGTTCCTGTCCGACCTGTCCATCAAGCGGCCCGTCCTCACCACCTGCGCCATGCTGGCCCTGGTGGTGCTGGGCCTCTTCTCCATGAAGGGCCTGGGCGTGGACCAGTGGCCCAAGACCGATTTCCCCATCGTCACCGTGAGCGTGCCCTACCCCGGCGCCAGCCCGGATGCCGTGGAGCAGGATGTCGTCAAGAAGGTGGAGGAGGCCCTCAACCCCCTCGAGAAGGTCCGCGAGATCAGCGCCACCAGCCAGGACAGCCTGGGCGTGGTGGTGGTGGAGTTCCAGCTGGACCGCGACATCGACAAGGCCCTGGAGGATGTGCGGGGCAAGATCGGGCAGATCCGCCGCGACCTGCCCGAAACCATCGAAGAGCCGATCGTCCAGAAGATGGACCCCTCCCAGGTGCCCGTGCTCTCGCTGGTGCTGCGCCCCGACGAGCAGCACAAGGAGATGCCCGAGCGCGAAGTCACCCGCATCGCCGAGGAGTTCCTCAAGCGGCGCATCGAGAACATCCCGGGCGTGGGCAAGGTGGATGTGGTGGGCGGCAGCAAGCGGGAGATCCTCGTGCAGGTGGACCCCCGCAGGCTGGAATCCCTGGGCCTCTCCCTCCAGCAGGTGATGGGCGCCCTGGGCCAGGACACCCGGGCCATCCCCAGCGGCAACCTGCTGCAGACGGACCGCGAGATCGCCGTGAAGGTGGATGCCAAGGCCCGGCGCGTGGAGGATTTCGAGCTGGTGGTGGTGGGGAACTCCAAGGGCCGCCCCATCGAACTGCGCGAGGTGGCAAAGGTGGTGGATGGCGTGAAGGAGCGCCGCACCCTGGCCCGCCTGGATGGCCAGAACGCCGTGGCCCTGGACCTCCAGCGCCAGATCGGCGGCAACACCGTGGCCATGGTGCAGGCGGTGGATGCGGCCCTGGCCCAGCTCCAGCCCCAGCTCGCCCAGCAGGGCGTCACCGTGGTGAAGGCCAAGGACAACTCCAAGTTCATCAACGAAGCCGTGCACGATGTGCAGGTCACGATCCTCATCGGCGGCCTGCTGACGGTGCTGATCGTCTTCTACTTCCTGAAGTCCTGGCGCTCCACCATCATTACGAGCCTCACCCTGCCCGTGTCCGTCATCGGCACCTACACCGTAATGAAGGCCCTGGATTTCACCCTGAACACCATGACCCTGATGGGCCTCTCCCTGGCCATCGGCATCCTCATTGATGACGCCATCGTGGTGCGCGAGAACATCACCCGCCATGCGGAGATGGGCAAGGACCACATCACCGCGGCCCGGGAAGGCACCGCCGAGATCGGCCCCGCCGTGCTGGCCACCACCCTCTCCATTCTCGCGGTGTTCGTGCCCGTGGCCTTCATGGGCGGCATCGTGGGGCGCTTCTTCTACCCCTTCGCCATCGTGGTGGCCTTCGCCGTAGCCATCTCGCTCTTCGTGAGCTTCACGCTGGACCCCATGCTCTCCGCCGTGTGGCCGGACCCCGAGCACGAAAAGGGCTACCAGGAATCCCACCACGGGCACCGCCGCTTCATCATGCGCAGCGTGGACTGGTTCAACGACCAGGTGGACCGCTGGGAAGGCTGGTACCGCCAGGGCATCGTCTGGGCCCTGGACCACCGCAAGACGGTGCTGGCCATCGGCTTCGGCAGCTTCTTCCTGGCCATCAGCCTCATGGGCCTGCTGGGCAGCGAGTTCATGTCCGACTACGACCGGGGCGACCTGCAGGTGACCTTCCAGACCGAATCCGGCGCCAGCCTGGAGGCCAGCCGCCGCAAGGCCGAGGAACTGGAACGCATCATCCGCACCAAGCCCGATGGCTCGCCCAACCCGGAGGTGACCCTGACCTACACCACCCTCGGCACCGGCCTCAACGGCACCATCAACGACGGCAGCATCTACGTGAAGCTTTCCGAAGGCCGCCGCCGGGACCACGTGAAGATCCGCCGGGAGCTGCGGGACCGCTTCCAGACCGTTCCCGGCGTGGAAGTGGGCATCGGCCCCGTGCAGGATTTCGGCGCCGAAAAGCCGTTCATGGTCGCCATCCTCGCCACCGAACGGAAGCGGGTGGAGGATGCGGAGCCGCTGGTGAAGGAGCTCTTCCAGCGCCTTACGGGCGCCGTGGACATCACCAGCAGCCGCGACCGAGGCAAGCCCGAACTGCGCCTGGTGGTGGACCGCAAGCAGGCTTCGGACCTGGGCGTTTCCCCGGCCGCCGTGGCCAACGTGGTGCGCCCCCTGGTGGATGGCGTGGACCTTTCCAAGTTCGAGGATCCCGCCTCCGGCGAACAGTACGACGTGCGGGTGCGCCTTTCGGACGAAGGCCGTTCCCGGGTCGAGCAGCTGGCGGCCCTATCGGTGGTTTCCAGCAAGAAGGACGCCCTGGGCCACAACCTGCTGGTGAAGCTGGGCAGCGTAGCCCGCTTCGAAGAGACCGTGGCACCCGCCAAGCTGGAGCGGCGGC
>MWBB01000298.1 GCA_002068835.1 Acidobacteria bacterium ADurb.Bin340
CGCCATGTGGCGGGGCTGGAGGAGGCGCTCCGTGTCTGATCTGCGTTCCGTGCTCATGGGGCTGCTGGGCCGCGGAGGCCCGCAGGCCAAGAAGGTCGCCTTCCTCTACGGCATCCTGGTGGCCAGCATCTGGATCACCATCGGCCTCTGGGTTCCCATCACCGCCGAGTGGAACGTGGCCCTGGCGCTGTTCCTGGGCGCCGTGACCACGGGCTATGTCGGCGGCAAGAAGGTCGGGGCTGCGGCCCCTACCGCCCCGGGCGGTGAATCAGCGGATACCTCCGCGGGTTGCGTCAACGCCGCGGACCGGGGCACCCCATGACCTGGCCGACCCCAGAGGATTCCATGCCCACCGGCGGCTGGCGCCCGGCAGCTGCAGCCCTCGGGATGGGGCTGCTGCTCCTGGGGGCGGTCGGTGGGTTGGGCTACCTCTGGGGCCGGCGCACATCCGAGCGCGAATCCCTGGCCCTCCAGGCCCAGGCCAAGGCGCTCCAGGAGGCTGCGGATGCGGCAAGGCGCGACAAGGCCCAGGCCCAGGCTGAGGCGCACGCCGCCGGGGTGCTGGCTGCGGAGCGGGGCCGCCAGGTGGCCCGCCTCCAGGCGCAGCTCGCCGCCCTGCCACCCGATCCCGGGCCCCGGCCTGTGGACCCCGGCACTCCCGCAGCCGTCGCTCTGGCCGAGCTGGCAGGCATGGGGCTCCGCCCTGTGCCGCTGGGAGATCCTCTCGCCCTGGGGCTGACCCTGCCGGACACCCTTCAAGCCCTCCAGTGGGGCCGCGAGGCCCAGCGCGTCCCGTTCCTGGCCGCAAGGCTCGGCACGCTGGAGCAGCTGGTCCCGGCCCTGGAGGGCGCGACAGGCGCCCTCCACCAGCAGGTGGCGAGCCTGACCACCGCCATGGAGGCCTCCGACCGGGAGGCCGCGGCGGAACGGAGGCGCGCCCAGGCCCTCGAGGGCGCCCTGCGCCTGCGGCCGATCTCCCGGCCATGGACCATCGGCTACCTGCGGGGCCTCGACGGCCAGGGCCGCCAGCACCACGGAGGCTACGTCGGCTGGAGCTACCTGCGGCTGGACGCCCAGGTGGTCCACATCAACGGCACCACCGCCGCCGGTCTCGGCGTTCGATTCTGAGGGGCAAGCGTGAACACGGCCACCATCACCGCCATCATCGTAGGATCCTGCGGCGCCCTCTTCGCGGGCATGGCTGGTCTGATCCGCTCCATGGTGCTGTCCCGGCTGGACCGCGACCAGGAAGCACTGATGGCTCGCCTATCGGAGATCCAAACCCAACTGAGCGGCCTGGCTCGTGAGCTGCACCGCGTAGATGTGCGGCTCACCAAGGTGGAGGCCGAACACGCCATGCTCACCTGCATGGAGCGGACCAAGCACTAGGCCACCACATGGCATGAGGTCCAAATCAAAATTTGTGTATTGACCCGGCTTTTGACCACCAAATAAAATTTATCCACGTTGAAGTCCCACATTGCACCTGCAACGAAAAAACCCCCGTTGGAGCGGGGGTTGGTGGGATCATTGACCAAGACCAGACCTAAAAGATACCCTTGCAGCTCAATACCAAGGCTCTCAGGGCCTGCCTACGCCCCTCCCCCTTGAGGAAGGAGATGCGACTCGCTGCGGCCGTGAGTTGACGCAGGTGGCAGTTGAGGGCTGCGGTAGTGTCCATGTGATCCTCCTCCCCCTTATAGAGGCACCCATCGTGCCAACTTTGCGGGATTGAAATTATTAGACTTACGAGCGAAGCCGGTGTGGTTTGTGACGTGCTGCGTCATGCTCCATAGGGTGTATGGTGTGCTAAGTGTTGTGTTGGCATGGTTTGACCCCAAAGTGACGTTTTGCGGCAAAAGCGACGTGTGACGTCATGACGCCCTCCCGAGGGGTTCCGGTTTCCGGGGGTTCGCCTCCAGCCAGTCCAGGTAGCCCTTCGCCAGCCTTGGCTCAAGCTGCATCCCGGCTTGGTGGGTTTCGGCCAGCAGGTATTCCAGGAAGTCCCGGAACTCGCCCTTCGGCATCGTCTTGGTTTCGTAGCCCAGGGGAACAAGGATGCCGCCGGGGGTGAGGGCCATCTCGCCAGGGATGCCGTGCTGGTGCCTGAAGTCCGAAAGGTGGATGACCTTCCATGCTTCCTTGGTCACATGCCGGGACGCTCCGTTGATGAGGGCCTGCTTGTGGACCGCCCACAGGTTCAACAGAGGCCATAGCAGGCGGTTTTGGGCCTGCGTCCGGGTGGGCTCTGCGATGGTCACGATGTGGCCTTCCGGTGCCTCCATGACGGCCTTGGCTGCGTTTTGGCGGGCCGGGTGGGGGGCGGGGGCCATGGTGAAGGTGAGCTTGGTCATGCCGCCCTCCCCGTCTGCTGGTCGAACTGCCGGAGCGCTGAATCCACGGAATCAGCGCAGAACGCCACGGCCCCCATGCTGCGGAGCAGTGCCAGAAACATCGCCTGATGGGGGGCGGGCTTCCCACCGGGGCGCTTGACCTCGATGAATACCGCCCTACCTGCGACTGGT
>MWBB01000299.1 GCA_002068835.1 Acidobacteria bacterium ADurb.Bin340
CCCTCATCCGCTGGGGTGGCGAGGAGTTCCTGGTGGTGGCCCGGCAGGTGGGCAGCAGTGATCCGGCTGGGCTGGCCGAACGCATCCGGAGGGCTGTGGCCGAGCGCCCCTTCGAACTGGGGGATGGCCGGGTGATCCACATGACCCTCTCCATCGGATTCTCGCCCTTCCCGCTGGGGAACCAGGTGCCGAGCCTGCCGTGGGAGAAGGTGGTGCTGCTGGCGGATCGCGCCCTGTACGCCGTCAAACGCACGGGCCGGAACGGCTGGATCGGTCTGGACGAAGGCCCCGCCTTCGACGCGGACATCCTCCTGGCCAGCGGAGGCCACCCGGATATTCCGGGCCTCCTGGATCAGAGTGTCCTGCACGTGGTGTCGAGCTTCCCGGGCGTCCCGAAGGACGCCTGGATCTGAACCTACCGCAGGGTGATGAGGGTGGCGCCGGCTCCGCCCTGGGCCTGGGGGGCATCCTCCACCCGGGCGATGGCGGGGTGTCCCTTGAGGGCTTCCCGGACCGCCGCCTTGAGGCGTCCGGTGCCGTGGCCGTGGACGATGCGGATGAAACGCTGGCCGTCCGCGAGGGCGGCCTCCACGAAGCGGTGGACTTCCGTATCGATATCGTCGCTGGCGCGTCCGATGAGGTTGATCTCCGCTTCCACCCGGCCTCCTTCGGAGCGGAACCGCACCCGGCCCTGGGCGGAGGGCAGGGCATCGGATCGGAAGATGGCTTCCAGTTCACCGACCCGCGCTTCCAGGCGCCGCCCCTGGGGCGTCTGGAGGGTGACCCGGTCGCCTTTCAGAGCCACCACCTTGCCCTCCAGGCCGAAGCCCCGGTGCCGTGCCCAGCCGCCCAGCTTCAACTCCGGAGCGGGTTCCCCCTTGCGGGCCGCAGGGGCTGCCAGGGGGGCCAATTCTGTTCGGGCGATGTGCTCCAGGGTCTTCACCCGCTCCCTGGCTTCGGTGCCGATCCGGTCCGCATGGGCCTTGGAAGCCTCCTGCTTCTGATGCTCCTTCAGCTCCTTCACCAGGCGCTTGCTTTCGTGGTCAAGGAAATCGAGAACCCGCGTGAGTTTCTCCGAACTTTCCCGCTGGAAGCGCTCCTGCTGGCGGCGGATCTGCTCTTCCCGCTCCTGCAGGATGCGCTGGTCCTTGGCCAGGGCCGCCTGCTGCTGCTGGAGCGTTTCCGCCTGTTCCTGGAGGCGCACCCGCTCCGCCTCCAACTGGCGCAGGAACTCGCGCCAGTCCTGTTCCCGGCGCCCGAGCATGCGCTCGGCCTGTTCCAGGACGCTCTTGGGGAGCCCCAGCTTGGTGGCGATGGCCAGGGCGCGGCTCTGGCCCGGCTGGCCCACCATCAGCCGGTAGGTGGGCGCCATGCGGTCCTCGTCGAACTGGACGGAGGCGTTGCGGAAGCGTTGACCCCGCAGGGCCCACTGGCTGATTTCGCCCAGGTGGGTGGAACAGAGCACCCAGCAGTGGCGCCGGGCCAGGGCCTGGAGAACTGCGGTGCCGAGGGCGGCGCCCTCCTTGGGATCGGTTCCGGTGCCCAGCTCATCCAGCAGCACCAGGCCGCCGGGTTTGGCGTGGGCCAGGATGGTTTTCAGGTGCAGCACATGGCTGGAGAAGGTGGACAGACTTCCGATGAGGGTCTGGTGGTCTCCGATATCGGCATGGAGACTGCCGAGGGCCGGGAGGTTCGAGCCCTCCGTCACCGGAACCGCGCAGCCCGTCTGAGCCAGGGCCGAAAGCAGTCCCACGGTCTTGAGCACCACGGTCTTGCCGCCGGTATTGGAGCCGGAGATGACCAGGCCCGGGATCTCTGCGGAAAGGACGAGGTCCAGGGGCACCACGTCGTGATCCAGGGGCTCCAGTTCCAGGGCGCGCCGGACCGCCGGCAGGAGCATGGGATGCCGCGCTTCCCGCAGGTCCATGCGCTCGGGCTCCCGGGTGGGAAGACGGCCGCTGCACAGGCTGCTCCAGCGGAGCAGGGCCAGCGTTTCGTCCACTTCGGACAGGAAGGTGTTCCAGGCCAGGAAATCTTCCCGGCGGGCGCGCAGCCGCTCCAGGAGATCCCGAAGGTAGGCCTGCACCGCTTCGGTGTAGGCGCGATCCGCTTCCACATGATCGTTGTTGAGGCCCACCACCTCGAAGGGTTCCAGGAACACGGTGGCGCCGCTGGAGGATCGGTCCAGCACCAGACCTGGAACGCTGCCCTTCCGCTCCACCCGCACGGGCAGGCAGAAGCGGCCATTGCGCTCCACGATGCTGGATTCCTGGAAGGCTTCGGGAACCTCCCGCAGCAGGCGTTGGAGCCGGTTCTGGACCGTCTGGAAGGCCCGCTGCCGGTCCCGGTGGAGCTCCGCCAGGCCCGGGATGCGCAGGGGATCCAGATGGCCGTCCTCGTTGAAGCTGCGCACCAGCAGGTCCACCACCGATGCGGGGTCCGGCAGGATGGCGGCGGTCACCTGGAGCAGGTCCAGGCCGAGATGGGTGCCGGGCTCCGCGGGTTCGGATGCAGG
>MWBB01000300.1 GCA_002068835.1 Acidobacteria bacterium ADurb.Bin340
CCGCTGGCGCCTGCGGCTCCCTGATCCCATCCCGCCTCATGAGGAGGCGGACCTTCGAACCCCGTTTTCCCGGAGCCCCGCTCATGCCCTTTGTTCGCCACCACCTGGATGGATTCGTCGGCACGGTGACCCTCGATCATCCCGAACACCGGAACGCCCTGTCCGACACCCTCATCAGCGAGCTGATCGATGCCATGGAGGAGCTCCGGGAGCGCAAAGCGCGGGTGATGGTGTTGCGGGCCCACGAAGGCGCCAAGGTGTGGAGCGCGGGCCACGATGTGCGGGAGCTGCCCATGCCGGGACGGGATCCCCTGGGCTACGACGATCCGCTGGTGCGCGTGCTGCGGGAGATCCAGCACCTGCCCATGCCCGTCCTTGCCATGATCGATGGCAGCGTGTGGGGCGGCGCCTGCGATGTGGCCCTCACCTGCGACATCCTGATCGGCAGCGAGAAGGCCCAGTTCACCATGACGCCCGCCAAGATCGGGGTGCCCTACAACCCCAGCGGCCTGCTGCGCTTCATGAACATCCTGGGCGTGAACCTGGCCAAGGAGATGTTCTTCACGGCCCAGTCCCTTTCGGCCGAGCGGGCCCACGCCGTGGGCATCCTCAACCACCTGGTGCCTTCCACTGAGCTGGAAGCCTTCACCTACGAACTGGCGGAACGGATCACCCGCAACAGTCCCCTTTCCATCGCGGCCACCAAGGAGAGCTTCCGTCTCCTGGGCAACGCCAGCCCCCTGCCCCCCAACATGTTCGAGCGCATCCAGGGCCTGCGCCGGGCTGTCTATGACAGCGGCGACTACAAGGAAGGCATCCAGTCCTTCCTGGAACGGCGGCCTCCGGTGTTCAAGGGCGAGTAGCTATTCGAGCGGCGCTCCACCAGGTGTTGCGGGGTCATGGGGCAGCGTTCCCCGCAGGCTCCGCAGGTACACGAAGGGCGTGGCGTGCAGGAAGTTGGAGACGCGGCTGGTATACACATCCGCGTCCCGCTCCACCTGCCGGGCCAACTGGCTCTTGTCGTTCCCGGCCCGGGTGAGCAGGCCCCACCGGGCGTTGGCCAGTTCGCTGGAGGCCTTCGCCAGGGGCGCCAGCTCCTGGTCCAGGTCAACCAATCGGGCACGGAACTGGACCATGCGCCGTTCCAGCTCCTTCGGCGCGTCCTCAGGCACGGGGCCGTAGCCGCCCTTCAGACGCTGAAGGTCCAGTCGGGCCTGGGAGAGCTGGGCCTCCAGCCGTTCCTTCTCCTGCATGCGGCGGGCCAGTTCGGGTTCGGAGGCGCGGAAGGCGACCAGGGCCTCGATCTCGCCCTCCAGTTCCCGCAGCACCAGGGCCGTTCGCCAGCGCAGCACGCTCTTGGTGACATGGACATCGCCCCACAGGTGGTCGCCCACGTACAGGATCTCGTCGCCGGAAATGCCCAGCTGCCGTTCCACCTGCACGGCGCTGCCGCCGAGGTAGGCCACGCCGGGCTTCAGGGGCCCCTGGACCGGGCGGAGCAGCCCATCCTCCGTGACCACTTCGAAGAAGGGGTTCCGCTCCGTGAAGAACTCCGGCTTCCGGGCGCCCACGATCACCACATCGAACAGCTGGCGCCAACCCTGGCCTTCCGGCAGGTAGGGATCGAAGGCGTAGGCCATCATGGCGGCGGTGTAGGCCCATTCGGAATTGGTGACCAGCAGCAGCTTCTTGCCGGCGGCTTTCTGGTCCTGGAGCGCCAGGACCGCTTCGGGATCGCGCACCACGTAGCGGGCGGGATCCGCAGCGATCTCTGCCTTCAGTCGGCCTTCCGCATGCTGGGCATCCACCACAGCCCGGACCTTGGTGTACAGATCCCGGTAGCCCATGACCCCGGGCAGGCGCCCCTGGTCCAGCAGGTCCACCAGCTGGGCGTACAGACAGCCCTCCGAAAGCGAGAAAAGCGTGTTCAGGAAGACCCAACGGGATTCGCCCAGATCCACGATGGTTCGAGCGTAGGCCTCCCGCTGGGCGGCGAACTCCAGCATGGAGCTGCCGTGCATGGCCCGTTTCACGAAGCCGAAGCGGTTGGCCTTGAGGACATTCCCCAGGTCCGTATCGATCACCAGGCCCCGGGTGACCATAGCGGGATCGAAGGCCAGATCCGCCACGGGCCAGCCTTCCGCCAACAGTGCCTCCTGGGCGTAGGCGTAGACCCGGCGCTCGAAGGCATCGGCATCGTAGTCCACCAGGGTGTAGTCCATGTCGTAGCCCACCGCCTTCACCGCCCGCAGGTTCAGGGTGCGGTTGCAGTAGAGTCCGCGGCCCGGAGACAGAACCGGCAAGGACGCGCGGGGGGTCATGGATCCATCCGCAGGCTGAGGTCTGCCGCAGGGGCGCTGTGGGTGAGGGCCCCCACACTGAGGAAGTCCACCCCCGTCTCTGCCACCCCCCGGGCGCGATCCAGGCTCATGTTGCCGCTGGCCTCCAGGAAAAAGCCGGGGCGGCCCGAGGCGTTCCGCAGGGCCACCGCCTCGGCCATCCGGGCAT
>MWBB01000301.1 GCA_002068835.1 Acidobacteria bacterium ADurb.Bin340
GGTGGATCCCAAGCTGCTGGTGGATGACCGATTCGGCATGGAAACGGTGGCGGACATCCTGGCGGAGCTCCGCAAGCCCGGCCGGGACCCCCGCCAGGCCTTCGAGGTGGTGCGCTTCCGGGAGGACGTGAACAAGCCCTCGGACCTGGAAATCGGCATGGAGCTTCCCGGCATCGTCACGAACGTCACGGACTTCGGGGCTTTTGTCGACATCGGTGTGCACCAGGATGGGCTGGTCCACCTTTCGGAGATCAGCCACCAGTACGTGAAGAATCCTGCAGATGCTCTGACCGTGGGCCAGTCCGTGAAGGTGAAGGTGATGGCCCTGGATCTGCAGGCCAAGCGCATCGGCCTGTCCATCAAGGCTCTTCTGCCGGCGCCTGCGGGACGGCCCAGCGGCTCCCGGCCCGAACCCCGCCCCCGGCCGAGGCATGAAGGGGCCCGTCCCCCGCGGCCGGAAGGCGCCCGCCCGCCCCGTACCGAGGCCCGCCCCCGGCCCGAGGGGCCCAAGCGGGAGGATCGGCGCGATCGGCGTCCGGAACCGCGTCCGGAGCGCAAGCCCGAGGAGCGCCGCGGGAAGCCCGATGTGAAGAACGCCAGCCTGGATGACCTGCTGGCCAAGTTCAACCGGGGGCTTCGTTGAAGCGACTGGCGCCCGCCTTCCTGCTGCTGGCGCTGGCCTGCGCCCGGACCGAGCCTGGGGTGTTCGGTCCGAACGAGGCGGGGTTGATCCTCATCTACGAGAATCCCTCCCTTCCCGAAGCCCAGCGGACCGAGCAGCGTCAGCAGCTTCGGGTGGAAGCCTCGAAAGCGGCGGAAGGGGGACTCATGGTCCGCCGCTCCTACAGTTCCCTCTCCAGTCCGCCCATGGATCTCGTGACCTTCCATCGGGATGGCGGCACGGCCCTGGTGCGCCCGGATGGCAGCGCCCGGCTGCAGGTGCTGCCGGAAGGGTTCCCGGATCGGGTGCGCAGCTGGGAGGTCCAGGGCACCCGCTACCGTGTGCTGGGCCGGGCCGAAGCGCGGCTGCCGCTCACCCTGCCCGCGGAACAGCGCCTGGGCGTTTGGGTCGAAGCCGCCCCCGCCAAAGGGCCCCGCACCCGGGTGCTCTACCTGCCGGGCCTGGGCGAAGTGGAATCCCTCGTGCAGGAGGGCGCGGGCTGGATCTGCGTGAACCGGCTCGTATCCCGGGGCTTTGCCGACGCCCCCATTCGTCGCTGATCTCTCCGGAGCCTGTCATGAGCGCCAAGGAAGCCAAGGAAGAGGTCCTGCCGCCTGGTGTCGCCAAGGGCGCGATCCGGGACAATCTCGAAGTCGTCTGCTTCGCCCTGCTGCTGATCATGTTCTTCAAGACCTTCGTGGGACAGCAGTTCACGATTCCCAGCGGATCCATGCGGAACACGCTGATGATCGGGGACCACCTGCTGGCCAACAAGTTCATCTTCGCGGTGCCCCAGTGGGACTGGGAGGCCAAGCTCTTTCCCATGCGCAAGGCCGAGCGGGGCGACATCGTGGTCTTCCGGTTTCCCCTGGATCGGGACCAGGACTACGTGAAGCGTTGCGTGGCCCTGCCCGGCGACACGGTGGAGATCCGCAGCAAGCGCCTCTACGTGAACGGCAAGCTGGTGACGGGCCCCTTCGAGCATCACCGCATGAACGATGACCTGGAGGACGTGGTGGATGGCCACCCCATCTTCAAGAATCCGCCGGTGCCGGGTCCCTGGCCCGAGGGGCGGCCCATCGGCGAGAACATCGAGCCCCGGGCTGCGGAGCTGTGGCCCTACCTGGATCCCGAGATCCAGGCCCTGGACCAGCAGGGCCAGAGCGTGCGCACCAGCGCCTTCCGGGATCACCTGGATCCGGTCGTCGTTCCGCCGGGCCACATCTTCGCCATGGGCGACAACCGGGAGAACAGCGAGGACAGCCGCTACTGGGGCTTCCTGCCTCTGGACCACCTGCGGGGCCGCCCCTTCATGGTGTGGTGGAGCTTCCGTGAAGGCGGCAACGACGAGATGAAATCCCGGGTGCCCACCCACCCCGGTGATGTGCTGATGAACTTCTGGGATGGCGCCCGGCACTTCTTCAGTCGCACCCGCTGGGAACGCACAGGGACCATTCCCCGGTAGCCATGATCGATGCGCGCCGCGCCGAAGTCGTGGGCCGCATTGGCGCGGCCCTGGGACCCGAGGCGCAGCTCCACCTGGTGGGCGGAGCCCTGCGGGACCTGCTGCTGGGGCGCTCCGGGGGCGACTGGGACCTGGCCACGGCCCTGGATCCCCGGGAAGTGATGGCTCGGGCCAAGGCCGCTCACCTGAGGTCGCTTCCCACGGGGCTCCAGCACGGCACGGTGACGATCCTCGTGGAAGGCGAACCCTATGAAGTGACCAGCTTCCGGGGGGATGGCCCCTACCTGGATGGCCGCCGCCCCATCGAGGTGCGGCTGGGCGTGAGCCTGGAAGAGGATCTGGCCCGGCGGGACTTCACCATCAACGCCCTGG
>MWBB01000302.1 GCA_002068835.1 Acidobacteria bacterium ADurb.Bin340
TTCGAGGCCTGGTTCCGGCCCGCCATGCTGGTGCTGCTGGTGGCCATGCTGGCCTTCACCCTGCTGAAGCCGGATCTGGGCAGCCTCCACGCTCCTCGCTTCGGCCTTTCGCACCAGCGGGGCATGGCCGCCGGTCTGGCCCTGGCGCTGGGCTTCTACGATGGCCTTTTCGGGCCTGGAACAGGCTCCCTCCTCATCTTCCTCTTCGTGGCGGTGCTGGGCTTCGATTTCCTGCGGGCTTCGGCCCTGGCCAAATCCGTGAACTGGGCCTCGAATCTGGCGAGCCTTTCGCTTTTCGTGTTCAAAGGCAGCTGGCTGCCGGCGCTGGCCCTGGGCATGGCCCTGGGCAATGGCCTGGGAGGGCACCTGGGCGCTCGCACGGCCCTGGCCAAGGGCAACCGCTGGGTCCGCCTGCTCTTCATCGCCGTGGTGAGCGCGCTGATCCTGCGTCTGGGCTGGCAGACAATCAAGATTTCATTTTGAGTCTTGTGGAACCCCCGCCCGGGGCCTAGGTTTGCCAGACAGCCTCCAGGAGGCCCGATGCCCGACCCCCAGGCTCCACCCACCTTCTTCGCGCCCGCCGGTCGGGCCACCGGGGATGCGTTGGCGGCGGAATGCCGGGAGCTTCTGGTCCATCCGCTCACCGAGGTGCTGCTGGGCTCCCTGGATGGCTTTGCGCTGATCCTCAACGCGCATCGGCAGGTTCTCGCCGCCAATGCCGCTTTCCGGGAGGCCCTGGCCCTGGAGGTTCCGGAGGCGGTCCAGGGGCTTCGGCCCGGGGAGCTGCTCACCTGCATCCACGTGGAGGAGGGGCCCGACGGCTGTGGCACCTCCGAGGCCTGCGGGCGGTGCGGGGCGGTGCTGGCCATCCTGGCGGCCCAGGCGGGGCTGGAGCCGGTCAACAGCGAATGCTTCATGACCACCCGGCGCGAAGGTGTCTGGGCCTGCCGGGAGTACCGGGTCCGGGCCACGCCCCTGGCCCTGGGGGGGCATGACTTTCTGGTCTTCGTGCTGCAGGACATCAGCTCGGAGAAACGGCGCGAGGCCCTGGAACGCATCTTCCTGCATGACCTCTCCAACACCCTTCACGGTTTGCGGGGCTGGGCGGAGCTGCTCCAGATGGAGGCGAAACCGGCCCGGGAGGCGGCCCAGCACATCGTCTCCCTCTCCGATCAGGTGCTGGGGGAAGTGCGGCATCAGGAATGGATCCATCAGGCCGAACAGGGGGGCCTTCAGGCGGTGGAGGCGCCGGTGGAGACCCGTGGCCTCCTGGCCGAACTCCGGGCCACGCTGCCCCGCTACCGCTGCGCGCTGGGACGGGCGCTGGAGATCGCGGATCCCGCTCCCGGAACGCTGCATACGGATCGAGCCCTGGTCTTCCGGGTGCTGCTCAACATGGCCATCAACGCGCTGGAGGCAACCCCCCAAGGCGGGCGAGTACGGATCTGGGTCGAGGATGGGACCTGCTTCAAGGTCTACAACGATGGGGAGATTCCCGCTGAGGTAAGGGATCGGGTGTTCCAGCGGACCTTCAGCACCAAGGCGCGTCATGGCCGGGGCCTCGGGACCTACAGCATGAAGCTCCTGGGGGAGGGCGTGCTGGGAGGCTCCGTGGGGTTCGAATCCACGGAAGAAGGGGGCACGACCTTCTGGCTCAGGCTTCCGGCGGCTGCGCTAGTCTGAACGGATGACAGCGTCCGCACGCCCCTTCGGCCTGGTCGTCCTGGTGCGGACGGTGCGCTTCTTCTACCTGCTGTGGGGCGGCATGCTGCTGAGCTCCCTGGTGCTGGCGAACCGGCTGCGGGTTCCGGAGGGCCTCTGGTCCTGGCCCTGGGCCGCCAACGCCCTGCTTTCGCCCTGGGGACGGGGCGTTCTGCTGGGCCTGGGGCTGGTGATGGCCACGGCGGCCCTGATCGAGATCTGGGAGCTGGTGGACCTGCTGCTGGTGCGCTTCCTCCACGACCACGAGCACGACCGCTGATGCGCGCCTTCGAGGCCTTCGTGGCCCACCGCTACCTGAAGACCCGCCGCAAGGGGGCCTTCGTGAAGGTGATGGTGGCCTTCGCCCGCGCGGGAACGGCCCTGGGCGTCTTTGCCATGGTGATCACGCTGGCGGTGATGAACGGCTTCCACGAGGAGATCCAGGCCAACCTCTTCTCCGCCACGGCCCACTTCACCGTGTCGAGCCTCACGGGGGATTTCGTGGACACCGATGCGGCCCTCAAGGCCGTGCGCGCGGTCCCCGGCGTGAAGGCCGCCAGCCCCATCCGCTTCGAGCGTGCCCTCATCCGCCCCGCAGGGCTGGACGCGCCTCCCGAGGCCCTGGCGGTGAAGGCCATTGATCCCGCCACCGCCCACAGCACCTCCCGCATCTTCGACAGCGTGCAGCCGGGCCGGGTGGAAAACCTGAAGCCCGGGGAGGTGCTGGTGGGGCACGAACTCTCGAAGAACCTGGGCCTGCGGGTGGGTGATACGGCGGCCATCGCC
>MWBB01000303.1 GCA_002068835.1 Acidobacteria bacterium ADurb.Bin340
AGGGCGAGGGATTCCGCATCGGGCTCGTACGGGGCTGCGCAGGCCTGGCAGTTCACCCGCAGCAGCCGCTGGGCCAGCACGCCCTGGAGCGCCGCGGCCAGTTCCAGCCGACTCAGCCCCATGTCCTGCAGGCGCGGCAGGGCCGATACCGGATCGTTCGTGTGGAGGGTGGACAGCACCAGATGTCCCGTCATGGCTGCCCGGACGGCGATGGAGGCCGTCTCGCCATCGCGGATCTCACCAATGAGGATGATGTCCGGATCCTGGCGGAGGATGGAGCGCAGCCCCGCGGCGAAGGTCAGCCCGGATTTCACGTTCACCTGCACCTGGGTGATGAGGGGCAGTTCGTATTCCACCGGATCCTCCACCGTCACGATGCAGCGGTCGGATCCGTTGATGCTGTTGAGGGCCGAATACAGCGTGGTGGTCTTCCCGCTGCCCGTGGGCCCCGTCACGAGGATCACGCCGTGGGGCCGCTGCAGCAGCAGGCGGAACTGCTCGAAGATGCGATCGGGCATGCCGAGCTGGTCCAGCCCCATCACCAGCTTGGTCTTGTCCAGGAAGCGGAGCACCACCTTCTCGCCATGGGTGCTGGGCAGGAAGCTGGCCCGCACATCGAATCGGCGGCGGCCGACGCCGAACTGGAACTTGCCATCCTGGGGCAGCCGGGTCTCGGCGATGTTCACCTCGGCCAGGATCTTCAGGCGGGCCACCACCGCCTGCTGGACCGCCTTGGGGAGGCTGGGGCCCTGGACCAGGGTGCCGTCCACCCGGTACCGGGTGAGCATGGTCCGTTCGGAAGGCTGGACATGCAGGTCCGTGGCCCGCTCGCGGATGGCCTTCACCATGAGCTGGTCCACCAGGCGCACCACCGGCAACTCGGCCTGGAGGTCCCGCCCTTCGCCCATGGCCGCCTGGATGGCCTCCTCGATGACCTCCTCGATGGTCTTCCGTTCGCCGTAGGCCTCATTGATCTTGCCGTGGATGTCGTCCTCGGCGGCCCCCCGGACCTGGACCCTCAGGCGGGTGAGCGACTCCAGCTCCGTGATGGCCTGGATGTCGTAGATGTTGCCCATGGCGACCAGGAGGTTGTCCTCCTCCCGGGCCAGGGGCACCAGGTTCAAGCGGCGGGCCACCCCTTCCGGCACGAGGGCCAGCACCTCCGGTGCGATGTCGATCTCCGAGAGGTCCACGTAGGACACCCCGCCCTGCTCCGCCAGAACGGCCGAGAGGGTCTGGGGCGTCACCAGCCCCAGCTGGGTGAGGATCTCTCCCAGCATCGCCCCCGTGCGGCGCTGCTCACGGACCGCCAGATCGAGCTGGCGTTCCGTGAGCACACCGCGCTCCACCAGCCGTTCGCCGAGCATCTTGCGGGGCGCTTCGGTCATTCGGTCTCCGTGGATCCTGCCTCAACCCTAACGCAAGGGCCCGCGGATGCGGGCCCTTGGCTGCAGCGGACGCGCTCAGTTCACCCGGACGACGAGGTCATCCTGGGACACGCCAGTGGTGTTCCAGACAGCCGGATAGGCATTCGCCGTGGCCGTCCGGTTCGCCGCCAGCACCTGGCCGTCGGGACCCGCGCACACGATCCAGATGGGACCGTTGGTCGTCTGGCTCCCGCCGTTGTAGCCGAGGATGACGTAGCGGTTGCCCCAGGGATCGGTCTTCTGGGCCACATCGTTGGCCAGGTAGGGCCCGCGGTAGGAGAACTCGGCGGCGACCGTGGTCCCGAACAGGGTGTTCGCCTGGGCATTCTGATTGGGGGCGCAGAACAGGCTTTCGAACCGCTGGGGGGCCGTGGCCGCGTTGGCGACCCCCGAGCCACCGCCCACCCAGGCCGCCCCCAGGGAGTGCCACAGGGCCTGGCCGGCCCCGGTGGCCCCGTTCGGCCCGTTGGCGGCGCTGGGTCGGCGCCCCGTATCCTTCAACTGGCTGGCAACCGCGGCGGCGATGACCTGGATGTCGTTGCTGGCACGGGCCCGGCGGGCGTCATTGAGGTTCTTCACCACCAGGGGCACGATGATGCCCGAAAGAATGGCCACCACTGCGATGGCCACGGCAGCTTCGATGAGGGTGAAGCCCTGTTGACGGATGCGTTTCATGGAGATCCTCCCGAAGGGTGCGGGGCACGCCTACCTAGTGCCTTTCGGAAGGCCTCAGAAAGACTTGAGAAACACCCACCCAATCCCACCGCCCCCTTGCCCGCCGCCCCCGCAACCCGGTAGGATTCAACCCTGCCGCGGGCGTAGTTCAGTGGTAGAACGCAAGCTTCCCAAGCTTGATGTCGTGGGTTCAATCCCCATCGCCCGCTCCAACATTCAACGGCCCCCGCACGGGGGCCTTCTCTTGCCGGGCGGTGGGGATTGAATCGCGGCGGCGGACCGGTAGCCCCCGCGAACGAGGCTCCTGCGGAGCCTTGGGCGCG
>MWBB01000304.1 GCA_002068835.1 Acidobacteria bacterium ADurb.Bin340
CCGCGGTCGAGGCCCTCATCCGCGCCTGCGAGACGTAACAGGAGCCCCCGGAGGGTGGGGGCTCCGCGACCCTCTGGAGCGGGAGGCCGTCGAAGAATCCTGGGCGAAGCGACAGCAGGACTGGGGGTCAAATGTTAGCGTCCCGAGGCCTGCTGTCCTTTGTCGCACTTGTGTCACAATGTGAAGATCATAATTTCCGGGCCTGTGCCCAGTGCGTTCTGGTCGTGCGCAGGCCTTCTTCTCCGCCTCCTGTCCGCCGGGTCCGCTGGGGACGGTGCTGTGGGCTTGTCGCAAGGGTTCCACGTGTCCACGCTCCACGCCTTTCAAGATTCCCCCGGCCGCTTCGGGTCCTGGTTCCGACGTTCGGTTCGAGAGCGTCCGCTCCCGTGGGCCTGGACGCCTGGTGACGCTTCCTTGCTCCAGGCCTGGGCGCGGGAGGAGGGATGGCTCTCCGCGCTACACCCGGGTTCGGTCCGGGACATGGACGGTGCAGCAGCGGCGTTCGCGACCCTGCTCGCCGCCGCCCACGAACACTGCTTCCGGGAGGCCGGCGACATCAGCGTGTGGGCGCGCCTTCGCGGCGTGGTCTCCTTCCCGACCTCGGATGTCGGCGGCGCGGTGCGGGACATCGCCCAGGCTCTCGATCTGCCCTGGGACACCTCGGGTACGGAAGGGCTGGTCCATGTCCTGCCTTTCCTGCGTCTGGCGGGTTGCCCCAGCCAGGCCCTGGTGCCGCTCGGGCGTCTGCTGCGCCAGAAGGGGAGCGTTCATGGGCTTCCGCAGCGCTATCAGGCGCTGTGCGGCGCCCGCTGGCCTTCTCCCCATCACCAGGCCGAACTGGCCCGGTGGCTCCGCGATTCGGGCGAGCGTCCGAGCTTCTTGCAAGAGGTCGAAGCGGATCTTCTGACACGCGAGCTGGCGGATCGGCCCAAGGCGGCCCCGGCCCCCATGCTCCTGCGCTGCCTTGAGGACCCGAAGGGCCTGGCCTTCGTTTTGCGGTGGCGCGATCCCGCCAAGCCGAAGGCGGTGGAACGATGGTGGCCGGAGACGCTTCCGCAGTCGCCTCAGACCTCCTGCGGCCTCCTGGTGGACCCGGACCAGGCCTTCCAGGTGAGCGGCAAGGACTGGAACTTTTCCTGGACTCCGCCGGAGGAGCCTACGGGCTGGCACCGGACGGGATCGGTCGCCCTCTGGGAGCCTTGCGCCTGGCATGACGCGGAGCGGGTGCTGCTTCCCAGGGGATGGTCCCTGGACGGGGAGCCGGGGCACGCTTGGCGCCTCCTGCCGCTGGCGGGCGCGGCGGCCTTCTTCGACCCCCAGCAGAGGCCCTGGCCCGTCCCCCGACCCTCCGCACGGAGGGCGTTCGCGTCCGACTTCCACATCCAGGAACTGCCCGGCCTCCCGGTCCTCCAGGCGGACGACCTGCCCCGTGGCCTGCCCGGCCTTGAGGTGCGGTCCGGGGAGCGCGGAAGCAGCCTGGGGTCCTCGGTGTGGCGAGGGGGAGACCTGGAACGGACCCCCTGGGGCCATCTGGTGCTGTCCTGGAACAGCGGCTCCGGACGCCGCCTGAGCCGTGCACTGTTTGTCGTGCCGACGCTGGAGGTCGAGGTCCTCCAGACGGCGGGCCAGGACAAGCCCCGGATCTTCCTCCGGGGGCACGGCTGTCTGCCCGGCCACGACCAGGACCGCCTCTGGTACCTGCTGGAGCCGGAAGTCGGCCAGGGCCGATGGCAGGCGCGCCTCGAGATGCAGCCCCCGGAGGGAGGATCTCTCACGCTGCTCCTGGAAGGGGACGCCTTGGCCTGGGGAGGCCGCCTCGGCGGTGGCGACGGTAGCCTGACGGCCTTCCAGCGGGGGCCCTGGGCGGTGGCGCCGACCTTCCTTCGGGAAGCGGCGCGGGCGGGATACCACATGAAGGTCCAAGTGCCGGAGGGCCGGGTCGGGAAGCTCTACTTGGAGGACGGGGGGCCTCTTCTTCCGCACGTCGAACTGGGCGGCAAGGCGCACCTCCAGCCCATGGAGCTTGCCCTCGCCCTGGAGCCCCTTCTGAAGACGCTGCCGGACACGGCCCGCCCCGTGCGCGTAAACGCCGTGTGGGAAACGGGCCAGACCAGCCTGTTCAGGCTCTTTTCCAGCCCGGCTCCCGTGGGCGTGAGGCTCATGGAGGGATCGATCCAGGTCGCGGCTCCCCACGGGCACCCGCTCCGCCCGGAGGAATGGGTGCTGCGGGCGGGTTCGATGGTCAGCGCAGAGATGGGGCTCTTCCAGTGGGCCCTGGATGAGCTGCCTCTGGAAAGGCCCGCGGACCACATGGTGCGCACGCCCTGGCCCAGGGCGCTGGCGGGAAAGGGGGCACCTTGGTTCCTTCAGATCAGGCCCAAGGACCCAGCGCGCCTCGTGCTGCCCTTGAGCATCCATGCGG
>MWBB01000305.1 GCA_002068835.1 Acidobacteria bacterium ADurb.Bin340
GGGGTCCGGGTTCGGCGGGAATCGGCCTGGGGGCCCATGAGCGCTCCGTAGGGTGAAAGGAAGCGGCCGGACGCCTCCGGGGCGGGGGAACCGGCCTGTGTTTCAATCTAGTCTCATCCTGAACGAATGAGGAGCATTCCATGGCTTTGGTCACCCTTCAGACGCCGCCCCTGACTTCCGAGCAGAAGCAGCGGATCGGGGAACGGATCCTCCAGGCGCTGCATGCGGAGGGCGTTCCGGCCTCCCAGACGGTGGTGCTCTTCCAGCCGGAGTCTTCGGACCTCTATCTGGAAGGCGGCCTGCTGGTGGAGGCGGTCCGTCCGGCGGCGGAAACCGTGGTCCAGGAGGTGCGCGAGGCGTTCCGCATGCCTGCGCTGGAACCGGCGGCCCCTGCGCGCCGCAGGAGCCGGGGCGAACAGCAGGACTACCTCCAGCGTCTGGCCGAGGTGCTGCGGCGGGAGCGTTCGCTCACGAGCTTCCAGGCCCAGGCGGCCCTGGGTCTCAAGGATGATCCCAGCGCTGCCTCCCTGCTGCGCAACCTCTTCAAGTCCCTGGAGGAGGATGGGCTCATCCGCAAGGAGGGGCAGCGTCGGGGCACCCGCTACCTCTGGAACGGTTCGGAGTCCGAGGAGCCGGTGCTTCCGGCTCCGCGGCTGGTGAAGCGCGAGGACGCCGACGAGGAGCCCCTCGAGGACTGACCCGCCCATGCGCTTCGATTCCCCCAGTTCCTTCGGCCGACACTTCCGCATCCTGACGTTCGGGGAGAGTCACGGGCCTGCCGTGGGGGTGGTGCTGGACGGGGTGAAGCCCGGACTGCCCTTCGATCTCGAGGCCATCCAGCAGGAACTGGACCGCCGCAGGCCCGGTCAGTCGGATCTGGTGACCCCCCGGCAGGAGGCCGATCGCCTCCAGATCCTCTCCGGGGTGTTCGAGGGGCGCACCACGGGCCATCCCATCGCCCTGGTGGTCTTCAACACCAACCAGCGCAGCGGCGACTACGCGGCCCTGCGGGACCTGTTCCGGCCCGGCCATGCGGACCTGGCCTACCAGCGCAAGTACGGCCTGCGGGATCCCCGGGGCGGTGGCCGCTCCAGCGGACGGGAAACCCTGGCCCGAGTGGCCGCTGGGGCCTGGGCCAAGGCGCGGCTGGCGGAGCGGGGGGTGACGATCCGGGGTTTCAACCGTGAGATCGCCGGGATTCCGGGCGCCGGTCCGGAGTGGGCCTTCGTGGAGGCCAATCCCCTGCGCAGCGGCGATCCCGAAGCCTTCCCCGTGCAGCGGGCGGCCGTGGAGGCGGCCCGGAACGCGGGGGATTCGGTGGGCGGGGTGTGCGAAGTCTGGATTGAAGGCCTGCCGGTGGGGCTGGGGGATCCCGCCTTCGGCAAGCTGGATGCCGAGCTGGCCCATGCCTGCATGTCCATCGGCGCCGTGAAGGGGGTGGAACTCGGTGCTGGTTTTGCCGCGGCCCGGATGAAAGGTTCCGAACACAACGATCCCCTGGGACCGGAGGGGCCCCTGAAGAACGATGCGGGCGGCACCCTCGGTGGCATTTCGTCCGGAGCGCCCGTGGTGGTCCGGCTGGCGGTGAAGCCCACCAGTTCCATCGGTCAGCTCCAGCAGACGGTGGACGCGTCGGGCCAGCCCGCGCAGGTCCGGGTGGAGGGGCGCCACGACCCCTGCATCGCGCCCCGCATCGTGCCGGTGGCCGAGGCCATGTGCGCCCTGGTGGTCTACGACGCCTGGCTGGAGCAGGAAAGCCTGCGGGGTGCCGATGGAGCCCCGCTTCGGGATGGGCCGGAGGCGCATCTGGCGGAGCCCTGATGCGGGTCCTCGTGGCCGGGGGCGGCTTCGCGGGGCTGCTGGCGGCCCGGCGCCTCGCCGCTCGGGGGATCGAGGTCGAAGTGTGGGAGGCCTCGGATCAGCCGGGGGGCTGGGTGCAGACCGAAGACTGGCCGGGGCCTGGGGGGGAACCCGGGGTCCTGGAACGAGGTCCCCAGGAACTGCGATTCCGTACAGGAGATGCTCTGGAGCGGCTGGTGCGTGAACTGGACCTGACGCTCCTGCCCAGCCCCTCCCGGGATCCCCGCTGGCTCGTCCGAGAGGGGCGGCGGCTGCCCCAGCCCCGGGGGCTCCGGGATCTCCTGACCGGGCCGGGGCTTTCCCTGGAAACCCGCGTGCGTCTGCTGCTGGAACCCCTGGTGCCGGTCCGTCCTGCCGGGGACCTGGAGGCGCTTCTGCGTCAGCGTTTGGGACGGAAGGCCCTGCGGGAACTGGCGGAGCCTCTCCTGGCCTCCCTGGTGCCGCGTCCTCTGGGGGAGGTGGGCCTGGAGGCCATCCCAGGGCTTTCGGGCTGGAACGGCAGCCTGGCATCCTTCGCCCGGACCCAGGCAGGGCTCCGGGCCTGGGTGCCCCGG
>MWBB01000306.1 GCA_002068835.1 Acidobacteria bacterium ADurb.Bin340
CCGCCGTAACGGTGGCCAGGCGTCCGTGGCTGCGGTGGAAGGCCAGGAGGGCGGGAAGATCCACGTCCCCCACCCCGTCGCCGTAGGTGACCATGAAGGCGGGATCCGCTCCGACCCAGTCCCGGAAGCGGCGGATGCGCCCCCCCGTCTGGGTGGCCTGCCCCGTGTCCACCAGGTGCACCTTCCAGGGTTCGGCGAGGGCGCTGCCCAGCTGCACCTCGCCCCGGGCAAGGTCCACCACCAGGTCCGAGTGGCAGGTGTTGAAGTCCAGGAAGTAGCGCTTGATCAGCTCCCCCTTGTAGCCCAGGGCGATGGCGAAATCCCGGAATCCGTGGTGCCCGAAGAGCTTGAGGATGTGCCAGAGCATGGGGTGGCCACCGATCTCCACCATGGGCTTGGGCTTGACGGTGGTCTCCTCGGAGAGCCGCGTCCCGAGGCCACCCGCCAGGATGATGGTCTTCATGTGCTGGGGCATGCCGGACTCCAGGACCGCCAGGGGGATGTCCCAGATTTGGCAGGTCTTGCCCAGTCTTGCAAGGCGCAGGCCATGCCGCTGCGGCGCGTCACGCCCTCCGCCCGAAGCTGCGCTCCAGGTCGCTGCGGGTGAGCTTCTTGAGGACGGGTCGGCCGTGGGGGCAGGTGTGCGGCACCTCGCAGGCCAGCAGGTCGCGGATCAGGGCCTCGGCGAGGGCGGGGTCCAGCCGCGCGTGCTTCTTGATGGCGGCGTGGCAGGCGAGCTCGGCGTTCAGCTCCCGGCGGAAGACGTCCAGGTCCGCGCGGCCCTCCTTTTCCAGGCGCGCCAGCAGTTCCTCCAGCAGGGGCTCCGGATCGCGGTCCGCCAGGAAATCCGGCAGGCCCCGCACCAGCAGGGCGTCCGCCCCGAAGGCCTCGCACTCCACCCCCACGGCGTTCAATTCCTCCAGGAAGGGCCCCAGGCGCGACAGCGCCGCGGGCCCCAGCTGCACCAGACGGGGCGGCAGCAGGGGCTGGACGGCCGGGGCGTGGCGGCGCAGGAAGAGCCGCTCGTACAGCACGCGCTCGTGGGCCACATGCTGGTCGACGATCCACAGTTCGGGTTCGCGCTCGCCCGGGACCTCGGCCAGCAGGTAGGTGGCATCGAAGGCCCCGAGGACCCGGAGCCCCGGCGCCTCCGGCGTTTCCGCCGCGCGCGAGGGTGCGGGAAGCGGAGCGTAGGGCCGGTCCAGGGCCCCCTCGGGCGGGAAGGCCGCCGCCAGCGCGGAGACCGCAGGCGCCGCGGAAGCCTCCCAGAGGCTGCGGTGCTGGGGCGCAACGGGGCGAGGCGCGGCGTCCAGCTCCAGCTCCTCCGGCTTCGGCGGCAGGCTGAGCACGGAGGGAAGCTCCCCCTTGGCCTGGGCCCAGGCCTCCCGCAGCGCCTGGGATACCCAGGGGAAGACCCGCTGGGGCTCCCGGAAGCGCACCTCGGCCTTGGTGGGGTGCACGTTCACGTCCACCGCCTCCGGAGGCAGCTCGAGGAAGAGCACGGCCGCCGGGTAGGCCCCCTTGGGGAAGAAGCCCTCCCACCCGCTGGCCAGGGCGGCCAGCAGCAGGCGGTCCCGCACTGCGCGCCCGTTCACGAAGAGGTAGAGGTGGGTGCGGTCCCGGAAGCTCAGCTCCGCGGGCGAGACGTAGCCCGAGAGCCGCCAGGGGCGCTCCCCGGACGCGAAGGGCAGGAGCCGGCCGAACTTCTCGCCGAGCAGGGGCGCCAGGCGGGCGCCGGGCTCCTCCACGGGGGGCAGCACGAGGGGCGCGCTCCGGTCCGTGCGCACGGTCCAGCGCACCTCCGGCGTGGCCAGGGCAAGGCGCGTCACCACGCCCCACAGGTGGGCGTGCTCGGTCTCGGGCCGCTTGAGGAAGCGCCGGCGGGCAGGCAGCTGGGCGAAGAGGTCGCGCACCACCACCGTGGTGCCACGGGCGCGGGGCGCGGGCTGCACCCCCTTCACCACGCCGAACTCGCAGCGGAGCCGGTGCCCTTGACCCTCCTCCTCAGCGCTGTGCAGCTCGAAGCGGCTCACGGACGCGATGCTCGGCAGGGCCTCGCCCCGGAAGCCGAAGCTGGCGAGGGCGTCCAGATCCGCCGCCGCGCGGATCTTGCTGGTGGCGTGGCGCTCCAGGGCCAGGTAGAGGTCATCCCGGCCCATGCCGCAGCCGTCGTCGGCCAGCTCCAGCAGGCGCCGGCCGCCCTCCTCCCAGGCCAGGTCCAGGCTGCGGGCGCCGGCGTCGAGGGCGTTCTCCACCAGCTCCTTCAGCACGGAGGCCGGCCTCTCCACGACCTCGCCCGCCGCGATCTGGTTGGCGACGTGGTCGGGCAGGATACGGATCCTCGGCATGGCGGACTCCTCAGGCCCCGGTGCGGCGTGCGGGCCGTGGCCTCCAGTCCCCATGGTGCCG
>MWBB01000307.1 GCA_002068835.1 Acidobacteria bacterium ADurb.Bin340
CCCGGTTGTTCTGGTCCCGCTCGGGTTTCACATGCTCCCGCACATGCTGGTACACCGCCGGGAAACGCTCCCGCACCTCGGTTTCGGTGAGCCCGTACAGATCGATCACCATGACGCCCCGGGGCCGGTCCGTGAGATCCCGGCCATTGCGGTAGGGATGCACGCAGGCGGGGCGATCCCAGGCTTCCCACTGGCCCGGCGTCACGATGAAACCCGCGCCGTGGAGTTTCACCCCTGGAGTCGCGATTCCATCGTTCGCTTTCAGCGCCACGGCCTCCGCCACCTTCGCCCCCGCGCTGAGATCCTCGTGGATCACCTCCACGCGGCTTCCTTCCACCAGGGCGCGGTCGGTTTCGGGGGTGTCGCCGCGGTCTTCCGCCACCACGCGGCCCAGCCAGGGGGCGCCTTCGCGGCCGCCCACGGTCATGGCGATGCGCACGGCGGCGCCTTCATCGGTCCAGGGATGATCGGGGATGGCCCAGAGCAGCTTCAGGGGCTGCTGCTTCGCGCCGCAGTGGTGGGCGATCACGCTTCGCTGGCGGACCTGCCGCAGGCTGTTGGTGGTGATCAGGCCGAAGCGCCGGGCGCGGCCGGTGCGCACGGCTTCCGCCGCCTTGTGCCACCAGTAGAGAACGAAATCCACGGTGTCCGGCACTTCGGGGTAGGCGGCGCGGAGGGCCTCCACATAGCCATCGCCCAGGGCTTCGCGCATGCGGGCGTTGCCCAGGAACGGCGGGTTGCCCACGATGAAATCCGCTTCGGGCCACGGGGCGGGCCGGGCTTCCAGGTACTCGAGGATGGGCGTTTGGGCCCTTTCATCGGGCACGGGCTTGCCGGTGACGGGGTGCACCTTGAAGGTGGCGCCATCCCAGCGGCTGCGGCCGGTGTCGCGGGTGCCGCGCCAGGCGAGGACGGCATCCTGCTGGTGGATGTTGCCGTAGGCCTGCAGCACGGGCTCCGGGGGCGGGGCGCCGGGGTGCTGGCGGTGGTGCCATTGCAGGTGGCTGATCCACAGCACCAGGTCGGCGATGGCGGCGGCCCAGGGTTTCACTTCCAGGCCCTGGAACTGGCCCGGGGTCACCAGCACGCCTTCCAGCGCCAGGGCGCGGGTGGTTTCGCCCAGATCCAGCAGGCGCCGCTGCACTTCGGCTTCCAGCCGCTTGAGGATGTCGTAGGCGGCGGCCAGAAAGTTGCCGCTGCCGCAGGCGGGATCCAGCACGGTGATGTGGGCGAGGCGGCGCTGGAAGTCGTGCAGCACATCGCGGGCCCTGGCCTTCTCGGCCTCTTTCGGCGCGTCGCCCAGCAGCGTCAGGGCTTCGGCCTGGGCCAGTTCCCAGTCGGCGCGCAGGGGTTCTTCCAGGGCGGGCCGCAGCAGGCGCTCCACGTAGGCGCGGGGGGTGTAGTGGGCGCCCAGGCGGTGGCGCTCGGCGGGATCCAGTGCGCTTTCCAGCAGGGTTCCGAAGATGCTGGGATCCACATCGGACCAGTTGAAGGTGGCGGCTTCGGCCAGGCGGGCGATTTCGGCGGGGTTCAGCTCCAGGGCCAGGCTTTCCTGGAACAGCCCGCCGTTGAAGCGCAGCACCTTGAGGGGCCCCCACAGGCCGCCGGTGTTCATGGCATCCCACAGGGTTTCCAGGCCCTTGGGAAAGGCGGCGGGGTGATCCTTCCAGGGGCCCTTGAGGGCGCTTTCGAAGAGGCGCTCGGGCAGCAGGCCCACATCCTCGGCGAAGAAGGTGAAGACCACACGCATCAGGAAGCGGGCCACGGCTTCGGGGGCGAAGCGGGCCTCCAGGCTGGCGGCGAGGCCGCCCAGGGCCTGGGCCACGTCGCGGGTGACGGCGGTGCGCCGCAGGGCGGGATCGAGGCTCCGGGGATCCAGCCAGAGGGCCCGGAAGACCTCCTGCACGGCGGGATCGGCCAGGTCCTCCAGCAGGAAGCTACGCCGGGCGCCGTAGCCACCGTAGCTGCCGGAAAAGCCTTCCCACACATGGAACGCGTGGCCGATGTCGCAGGTGAGCACGAAGGGCGGGCGGCCTCCGGGCAGGTTGCGGGCGTAGTTCACGGCCTGCCCGAACGCGGCCTCCATGTAGCGGTCGTAGGCCCGGGTGCCCCGCACGGGCGCGGAACCGGGCGCCTCCCGCGTGCTGCCCTGCTTGGCCTCCAGCACAAAGCACCCGGCTCGGTAGAGATCGATGCTGCCCGTGGTGGTGGTGCCATCCAGATGCGTGAGCTTGAGGTCCTTCTCGAAGCAGTAGGTGGCGCCGGGCCCCTTGGGCTCGGGCACCGGCAGGTCCAGCGCCCCGCAGAGATCCCGCAGGAACGACTGGAAATTGGCCCGCTCGTTCCCGGCGGACCCCCGCCAGGTGCGGAAGAAAGCTTCAAGCGCGGATGACATGAATCCACGATAGC
>MWBB01000308.1 GCA_002068835.1 Acidobacteria bacterium ADurb.Bin340
TGCGCTACCGCCACTGGAACGGCCAGGCCGATGAGGTGGTGAGCCCCTACGACCTCCAGTGCCTCAGGATCCCGAAAGGAAGCCTGTCCGAAACGGAGCGGCGGGAGATCGAGAGCCATGTCTCCCACACCTTCCAGTTCCTTTCCCGGATCCCCTGGACCCGGGATCTGGCGGGGGTTCCCGACATCGCCTACGCCCACCATGAGCGGTTGAATGGGCAGGGCTACCCTCGCCGTCTGGCCGCAGAAGCTATTCCGATTCAGAGCCGGGCCATGGCCATCGCGGATGTGTACGACGCCCTCACGGCCCAGGATCGTCCCTACAAGGCCGCGGTGCCCCTGGACCGCAGTCTGGCCATCCTGGAGGCCGATGCCCGGGCCGGGCATCTGGATGCAGATCTGCTGAGGCTCTTCATCGAAGCGCGGATCTATGAGCGGACCGTGGCTACGGCCCCGTGATCCGGGTTCCCTGGCCGCTGTGCGACAATGGCCGCCGGGAGCACGGCATGACTGATTCCGCCAAGACCATCGACATCCAGGGGATCATGGATCTCCTGCCGCACCGCTATCCGATCCTGCTGGTGGATCGGGTGCTGGATTATGAATCCGGCCAGTGGATCCGGGGCATCAAGAACATCACCATGGGCGATCCCATCTTCCAGGGGCATTTCCCCAAGCAGCCCGTCTTCCCGGGAGTGCTGGTGGTGGAAGCCATGGCCCAGTGCGGTGGCTGCCTGATCATGCAGGATTTCCCGGACCGTTCGAAGAAGGTGATCTACTTCATGGCCATCGACGGCGTGAAGTTCCGCCGTCCCGTGGTGCCCGGAGACCAGATGGTGATGGAAGTGAAGGTCATCCAGAACAAGGGCAAGATCTGCAAAATGCGCGGCGAAGCCTTCGTGGATGGCCAGAAGGCCGCCGAAGCCGAATTCATGTCGATGCTGATCGATCTGCCGGAGGGCCAGGCGTGAGCGCCCAGATCCATCCCATGTCCGTGGTGAGTCCCGAAGCCCAACTGGGCGAGGGCGTGGTCATAGGCCCCTTCTGCGTGGTGGAGGGCAACGCGAAGATCGGCGCGCGCACCGTGCTGCGCAGCCATGTGGTCATCGGTCCCCATACCGAACTGGGCGAGGACAACGAGATCTATCCCCATGCCACCCTGGGCATGGGGCCGCAGGACCTCAAGTTCAAGGGGGCCCCGACCCGTCTTGTGGTGGGGAACCGCAACGTCATCCGGGAGAGCTGCACCCTGCACCGCGGTACCGAGGGCGGCGGCGGCATCACCACCGTGGGCGATGACAACTTCCTGATGACCGGCGCCCACATCGCCCACGACTGCCACGTAGGCAACAAGAACATCTTCGCCAACAACGGCACCCTGGCGGGCCACGTGGAGGTGGGGAACGGCTGCTCCGTGGGCGCCTTCTCGGCGGTGCACCAGTTCTGCCGGGTGGGGGACCATGCCTTCATGGGCGGCTTCACGGTGGCCACGCAGGATGTGCTGCCCTACATGAAGACCGTCGGGGCCCGGGACACCAAGAGCTACGGGGTCAACGCCATCGGTCTGCGGCGCAAGGGGTTCTCCGATGCTGCGGTGGACGCCTTGGGCCGAGCCCATCGGCTGCTCTACCACAGTGGTCTTCTGAAGGATGAGGCCTTGGCCAAGGTGGAAGCGGAACTGGGGGGAATCGAAGAGGTGGCCTACCTCCTCCGCTTCATCCGGGAAGCCAAGCGGGGCGTGCACCGTGGCTGAGGCCCGGCGCTTCGCCACTGTTGCCCTCGTCGGTATTCCCAATTCCGGCAAGTCCACGCTCCTGAACGCCCTGGTGGGCGAGAAGCTGGCGGCCGTCAGCCAGACGCCCCAGACCACCCGGGGGCGCATCCTGGGCGTGGTGAACCGCGGACCCGTCCAGATGGCTTTTCTGGACACCCCCGGAGTCCACCGGGCCGAGCATCTGCTCAACGAGCGGATGCTTCGCCATGTGGAACTGGCCCTGGACGAAGCGGACATCCTCGTGTGGGTTGTGGATGCGGATGGCTTCCTGGGCCCAGCAGAGCGTGATCTGGCCAGGCGGCTCTCCAAGGCCCGGCAGCCGGTGCTTCTGGCGCTGAACAAAATCGATCTGCTGTCCAAGGGGCGTCTGCTGGAAACCGTGGTGGCCTACAAGGACCTGCTCGACTTCAAGGGCATTGTGCCCCTGGGCGCCAAGCTGGGTCAGAACCTGGAGCCCTTGTGGGCTCTCCTGGAAGAGCAGGCCCCTCAGGGCGATTGGGCCTACGATTCGGAGACGTTCACCGATCAGACCGAGCGGGGCATGGTCACGGAGTTCATCCGGGAGAAGATCCTCCGCAAGACCTCCGAAGAAGTGCCCCACGGCGTGGCGGTGGTGCTGAGCC
>MWBB01000309.1 GCA_002068835.1 Acidobacteria bacterium ADurb.Bin340
GGGGAGGTTCCGGCCCAGCGGCCCAGCCTGGGTGAACTCATGCAGGGCAAGGGCGGGGGCTTCAGCATCAACTCCAACAACGACCACCGCCGGGTGGTCTACCGCTTCCGCAAAGGGGGGCGCCTGATCCTGGAGTGGGAGGGCGAAGCCCTCGTCGATATCCGCATGGAGTAGCCGCAGGGGCGGAATTCCGCCAAGATGCTGCTATGCGCCACGCATCCGTACCGGAGGCTTTGGACCTCCTGCTGAAAGGCACCGTCACCTGTCATTCCCGGGATCTCCTGGAGGCCCGCCTCAGGGAGGGGAGGCCTCTCCGGGTGAAGGCGGGCTTCGATCCCACGGCTCCAGACCTCCATCTGGGCCATGGGGTTCTGCTTCGGAAGATGGCGCAGTTCCAGCAACTGGGGCATACGGTGGTGTTCCTGATCGGGGATTTCACGGCCATGATCGGTGACCCCACGGGAAAGAAGGCCACCCGGCCGCCGCTGTCCCGGGAACAGATCAACGCCAATGCGGAAACCTACAAGGCCCAGGTCTTCAAGGTGCTGGACCCCGGGAAGACCGAGATCCGCTTCAACAGCGAATGGCTGGATCCGCTCCACGGCCCCGATTGGATCCGCCTGGCCTCGAGGTTCACCGTGGCCCAGATGCTGGAGCGCAACGATTTCCAGAAACGCATGGGCGAGAACCAGCCCATCAGCTTCCACGAACTGCTCTACCCCCTGGTGCAGGCCTACGATTCCGTGGCGCTGAAGGCCGATGTGGAGCTGGGGGGCAATGATCAGCTCTTCAACCTCATGCGGGGGCGGGATCTCCAGGAATCCCAGGGCCAGCCGCCCCAGGTGGTGCTCACGGTGCCGCTCCTGCTGGGGATGGACGGCGTGGAAAAGATGTCCAAATCCCTGGGCAACTACATCGGGTTCTTCGAGGATGCGGATACCCAGTTCGGCAAGACCCTGAGCATCAGCGATGATCTGATGTGGGACTGGTACCTGCTGCTCACGGACAAGCTGCCAGGCGAGATCGAAGCCCTGAAGCAGGGGCATCCCATGGAGGCGAAGAAGGCGCTGGCCCGGGAAATCGTGGGCCAGTTCCATGGCGCCAATGAGGCCCGTGAAGCCGAAGACCGATGGATCCGTCGATTTTCCGAGCGCAAGACGATTGATGCCCCCGAGGTGCCCGTGGCCGCAACGGAGGGCGAAGTGCCTCTGGCCCGCCTCCTGGTGGACCAGGGCATGGCCGCCTCACGGAAGGAGGCCGAGCGCCTCATCCAGCAGGGGGCTGTCAGCCTCGATGGCGAGAAGGTGTCCGATGGCCAGGCCCGGATCCAGCTCCGCAGCGGGGATGCGGTCCTGGTGAAGGCCGGCAAACTGAAACTCCAGCGATGGATGGTTCCATGAGCCTGCGCGCCCTTCAGGACCTCTTCCGGCGCCACCGCGAAAAGGCCACCGGCCTTTGGAAGCTCGGGGATGACATCGTCCGGACCGTGTACCTGGATTCCGGCGATATCGTATTCGCCCACAGCGCCCATGCCCTGGATCGGCTCACCCATCTGCTGGTGGAGCGGGGCAAGCTCACCCAGGCCCAGCTCGATTACGCCCTCGCGAACCTCAAACCGGGGTTGAGCATCGGCAAGAACCTCATCGACATGGGGTTCATCACCCAGAGGGACCTGCTGGAGACCGCCCGCGCCCAGGTGGAGCGTGTGGTGGCTGGGGCCATGGGAACCCCGGATCAGGCGCCGGAGTTCGAAGCCCGGGAACTTGATGCGGCGGTGGTCCGACTGCCCTTCGATACCCCGCTGCTGCTGCTCCAGAGCATCCTGGGCCTCAAGGATCGGGAGGGCATCCTGGAATTGCTGGGGCCCCTGAACCAGGTCGTGCTTCTGCAGGGCCGCCGTCTACAGGAGATGAGCCTGCCTGCGGATCTGGCCAAGCTGCCTCCCCTGCTGGATGGCACCCACACGCTGCTGGAACTGAGCCGGGAGGCCGGGGCGGAATCCATGCGTCTGGGGGCTTTCGCTCTTTTCCTGAGGGAGATGGGCTGGGCGCGGCTTCACGAGATGCCGCCCGTGGACCGGAACGCCCTGGATCTGGCCCTGGCCCCCGAGCCGGAGCCCTTGACGGGGCGTCTGCCGGGGCCCTCTCCGGAGACGGTGCCCACCCTTTTCGCCTCCATCCAGGACGCAGCGCGCCCCACCACCAACCTGGAACATCTCTCCCAGGCCCTGGATGACCTGCCCGATCCCGAACCCCTGGATGACAGGGGCTTCGCGGTGGAGACGGGACAGGCGATTCTGCCGACGCCCTCCTTCGAACTGCCGGAACTTCCGGAAATGCCTTCCGAGGATCCGGAGGAGGGCATCCACATCCAGCCGGGCACCCTTGGGCATGA
>MWBB01000310.1 GCA_002068835.1 Acidobacteria bacterium ADurb.Bin340
GCTGCGCGGCTATGCCTTCCTCGATGCGAGCCTCGCGGCCATCACTCTGGCCGTGGCTGCCATCCCCGAAGGCCTGCCCGCCATCATCTCCATCGCCCTCGCCATCGGGGTGCAGCGGATGGCCAGCCGGAAGGCCGTGATCCGCAAGCTCCCCGCCGTGGAGACCCTGGGCAGCACCACGGTGATCTGCTCGGACAAGACCGGCACCCTCACCAAGAACGAGATGACGGTCCAGGAACTCTGGACCCCCGAGGGGGCTGTCCAGGTGAAAGGCGCGGGCTACGCTCCCGAAGGCCGGATCCTGCGCAACGGCCAGCCGATCGAAGCGGATGGGAGCCTCCAGGCCCTGCTCCGGGCGGGCGTCCTCTGCAGCGATGCGGAGCTGCGTGAAGAGAACGGTCACTGGGTCCTCGCGGGCGATCCCACGGAGGGCGCCCTGCTCACCGCGGCCCGCAAGGGGGGCCTGGATCCCCGTTCCCTCCGGGCCGCCTGGCCCCGCCGGGACGTCATCCCGTTCGAGAGTGAACGCAAGTTCATGGCGACCCTCCACGAGGGCCCGGACGGCCAGCACCTCCTGCTGGTGAAGGGCGCCCCGGAGGTGCTGCTGGACCGCTGCGCCTTCCAGGGAAGCGGCGCTCCTCTGGATCGGACCGCCATCGAGGCAGAACTGGGGCGCATGGCCGCACGGGGCCAGCGGGTTCTGGCCCTGGCCGAAGCTTCGGCCCCCGGAAGCGGTCCCCTCCACGAAGGGGACCTTCGGAACCTCACCCTTCTGGGCCTCCAGGGCATGGTGGACCCGCCCCGCCCCGAGGCGATGGAAGCGGTCGACGCCTGCCGTCGGGCGGGCATCCGCGTGAAGATGATCACGGGCGACCACCCCGCCACCGCCGAAGCCATCGGCCGGGATCTGGGCCTGCGAGGCCCCGCAGTCACGGGCCGGGAACTGGAGCGCACCCCGGATGAAGCCCTCCGGGACCTGGCCGAGCGGACGGATGTCTTTGCCCGGGTGGCGCCGGAGCACAAGCTCCGCCTGGTGCGCGCCCTGCAGTCCCGCGGCCAGGTGGTGGCCATGACCGGCGATGGCGTGAACGACGCCCCGGCCCTGAAGCAGGCCGACATCGGCGTGGCCATGGGCATCACGGGCACCTCGGTGAGCCGCGAGGCCGCCGATATGGTGCTCGCCGACGACAACTTCGCCTCCATCCAGGCTGCGGTGGAGGAAGGCCGCCGGGTCTACGACAACCTCGTGAAATCCCTGGCCTTCGTGCTGCCCACCAACCTCGGCGAGGCCCTGATCATCCTCGTGGCGGTGCTGGCCTTCCCCATCGTGGACGGCGTGCCCCTCATGCCCGTGCTGCCGGTGCAGATCCTCTGGATCAATCTGGTGGCCACCGTGACCCTGGCCCTGCCCCTGGCCTTCGAGGCCAAGGAGCCCGGGCTCATGGAACGCCCCCCGAGGGATCCCGCCGCGCCGATCTTCAGCCGCTTCCTGATGGTGCGAACCGTCATGGTCGCCCTGCTCATGACGGCCGGGGCCCTGGCCCTCTTCCTCTACGAATACCGGCGCGACCTCGCCCTGGGCGCCTCGCCGGAGCTGGCCCTGCGGGAAGCCCAGACCATGGCGGTCACGGTGGTCACGCTCATGCAGGTCTTCTACCTGCTCAATTGCCGGAGCCTGAGGGATTCCATCCTGGCCATCGGAGTGTTCTCCAACCGCCTCGTGTTCCTGGGCATCGGTGCGCTGCTGCTGCTCCAGACAGCTTTCGTGCACCTGCCGGTGATGAACCACCTCTTCCACAGCGCCCCGCTCAGCGCCGAATCCTGGATGAAATCCATCCTGGTGGCCGCGCTGGTCCTGCCTGTCATCAGTGCCGAAAAGGCCCTGAGGCGCTGGCGGCGCAGGACCGCCTGAGCCTCATCCTGAACCCGGAACGGGGCGCCAGCGGGTGCCCCGTTTTTTTGCAGGCCCTGGACCATCCTGATAGGCTTTTCCCACTTCCCAGGCGGCTTTCATGGCCAAGATCGACAAGTTTCTCAGCACAATGGTGGGGCGAGGGGCTCCGATCCTGCGGTTGGACCCGGGCGACGTGCCGGTGCTGGAACAGCCTGGGGGCCACCGTACCACCCTCAACACCCAGGAACTGCTGGGCACCGTGCTCGATGGCTTGGCCAAGGAGATCCTGCCTCCGGAACTGGAAACCTCGTATCTGCGGGGCGAGAAGGTCACCTTCGACCATGTCTTCGAAGGGGAACGCTTCCAGGTGCTCCTTTGCCGCACCTCCCTGGGAACCCGCCTGGTCATCGGTCGGAGCGGGCCCGCAGCCGGCGCCTCCCCGCTGGCCGCAGCGGCCTCGGGCGGCAA
>MWBB01000311.1 GCA_002068835.1 Acidobacteria bacterium ADurb.Bin340
TGTGCCATGCCCCGCCTCCGGACTAATCGATCCGTTCCACCACCAGAGTCATGCGCGTGGCCACGGCCGCGAGGGCGCCGACGGCCGCCAGCACGGGCAGCAGGGCCGCGCCGATGAGGCCCACCGTGAGGGGCACTTCCATGAGGGTGTGCCCCTCGTCGTTCTTCAGCACGATCCGGCGGATGTTCCCTTCGCGGATCAGGGCCTTCACCTTGTCCAGCACCTGCCCGCCATCCAGCTTGAATTCCTCGGTGCGCATGGCGACCTCCAGCCATCAAGGCTAAGCCGGATCCCCCGCTCCAGCCCTCTTTGATCGGCGGGCGGCGGCGGGGGATCGGCCAACGAGGCGCTTCTTCAGCCCAGGGGCTCCTCGTGCTTGCAGGCGGGGCAGAGCAGGACCTGGATGGGTTCCTTGCCCCGGGGCTTGCGGGTCTTCTCCACCATGTAGGGGTTCTTGCACTTGGGGCAGGACTGGGGCACGGGCTTGTCCCAGCTGGTGAAGTCGCACTTGGGATAGTTGGTGCAGCCGAAGAATGCCTTGAAACGGCCCTTGCGGGGGCTCAGGTCGCCGCCGCACTTGGGGCAGGGCACGCCCAGCACCTCCTTCTTCACGGTCTTGCAGCCGGGGTAGTCCTCGCAGCAGACGAAAACGCCGTAGCGTCCGTGGCGCTTGACGAAACGCTTGCCACAGGTGGGGCAGGTCTCGCCCGTGGGCTCGTCGGCGGGCACGGGAATGCCCTTGGGGTCGGCCTTCACGATGCCCTTGCAGTTCGGATAGTTGGGGCAGGCCCAGAAGGGCCCCCACTGGCCCCGCCGCAGGTTCATGGGGCTGGTCCCACAAAGAGGGCACTCCGGCGCGTCCTCGGGCTCGTCCATGGGCTCCAGGTCCCGGGTGTAGTCGCACTCCGGGTAGCGCGAGCACCCCAGGAAGAGGCCGTTCTTCCCGAACCGCTTCAGAAGCTCGGCCTCGCACTTGGGGCAGGACTCGCCGGAAGGCACCCCCGCCTTGAGATTGTCCATGTCCTGCTTGGCGGTCTTGAGCAGCTTCTCGAAGGGCCCGTACAGCTCCTTCAGGCCCTTGGGGTAGCTCAGCTCGCCCTCTTCGATGCGGTCGAGCTTGGCCTCCATGGCGCTGGTGTACTTGGGATCCATGAATTCGTGGAAGCCCTGCACCAGCAGGTCCGACACCGCCAGGCCCAGCTCCGTGGGCTTGAAGCGGCCCTCCACCTTCTTCACGTAGTCCCGGTTCTGGATGGTGGAGATGATGCTGGCGTAGGTGGAGGGACGCCCGATGCCGTCCTCTTCCAGCTCCTTCACCAGCGTGGCTTCCGAAAAGCGCGCAGGAGGTTTGGTGGCCTGCTGGTCCGTGTCCAGGTCCTGGAGCTTGAGCGTTTCTCCGGGCTGGAGGTCCGGCAGACCCACATGCTCCGCCTCCTCTTCATCGGGGGCGGATTCCGTCACCGCTTCGGCCCGCTGCTCCGCCTCGTCGGCCCGGTACACCGTCAGCCATCCGGGGAAGCGCTCGATCTCGCCCGCCGCCTCGAAGGTGGCCACGGCGCCGCTGGACAGGGCGCCTTCGGAGGTCACCACCGTTTCGTCGAACCGCGCCGCCTCCATCTGGCTCGCCACCGTGCGCCGCCAGATGAGGGCGTAGAGGCGGAACTGGTCGCCATCCAGCTTGCCCCGCAGGGATTCCGGGGTGCGGGCGATGTCCGTGGGACGGATGGCTTCGTGGGCATCCTGGGCGCCGGATTTCCCCGTGTAGATGCGGGCCTTGGCGGGCAGGTAGTCCTTCCCGTGCTTCTTCTGCACGAAGTCGCGCACCGCGTCGATGGCCTCCGGGGCCAGGCGGGGCGAATCCGTGCGCATGTAGGTGATGAGGCCCACGGGGCCTTCGCCGAACTCCACGCCTTCGTAGAGGCGCTGGGCCGTCTGCATGGTGCGCTGCACGCTGAAGCGCAGCTTGTTGGCGGCTTCCTGCTGGAGCTTGGCGGTGGTGAAGGGCGCCGCGGGGTTCCGCCTCTTTTCCTTGGTTTCGAGGCCCGTCACCTTCCAGGCGGTCTGGAGGATCTGCTCCTTCAGGGATGCGGCCTGTGCGGCGTTCTCGATGCGGCGCTTGGTGGCCTTGTTGCCCAGCTGCAGGGCCTGGCCGTCCAGCTTCGTGAGCTTCATCCAGAAGCTGGGGGGCACCTTGCCGGCAAAGCGGCCCCGCAACACCCAGTATTCGATGGGGTTGAAGGCCTGGATCTCCCGCTCCCGATCCGCGATGACCCGCAGGGCCACGCTCTGCACACGCCCCGCCGAAAGCCCCCGCTTCACCTTGTCCCAGAGC
>MWBB01000312.1 GCA_002068835.1 Acidobacteria bacterium ADurb.Bin340
GAGCCGCAGGCGCCAGCGGTTCCCAGCGGGACCGGGTGAGCCAGACGGTGATTTCATTCCCTCGGTCATCCCGCCCCTGGTAGCGCAGGTTCCGGGGACCCGAAGCATCGAAGCGGCGGGCCTTCACGCCGGGGCCCTCCCCTTGGGCGATCAGGCGGTGAAGCCCCTCCACGGTGCCCAGGGCGGGCAGGAAGGGCAGGGGCAGGCTCGAGAGGTCCGCGCTCCGGGTGTCCACGCCCTGGCGGGGCACCTGGAGGTGGTAGCCCTCGGATCGATTGCCCGTGAGGAGCAGGAGGCGCTCTCCGAGGCCGTGCAGTTCCAGGACCAGGCGACCCGATGCGGGGTCCAGCAGGAGGCTCAGGGTGCCCCGGCCTTCGCCTTCCGGTCCCGCATAGCCCCACGCGTACTGGGCCCGCAGGGCGGGGCGGGGGGCTTCGGGGGCCGGTGCGGGATGCGCAGGGGGCGGCGGGGTCGGGACCATCATCGGCGCTCCTCCCCTTCGTCCGTCGTTTCGGGATCCGGCTCGGGTTCCGGCTCTTCGGAAGGCTGCTGCCGGGCCAGGTCCGCGCGGAGCTGCTGCACCCGTCGCTCCAGGGCCTTCCGTTCCGGGAAGGCGAAGGCCAGGGCCCGTTCCCACTGGTCCAGGGCTTCGGCTTTGCGGTCGAGATGCAGGAGGGCTTCTCCGAAGTGCTTGAGGACCTCGGGGTTCAGGGGCTGGAGGCCTGCGGCCCGCCGCAGGACCGGTTCCGCCTCGGCGTAGCGCTTCTGCTTGAACAGGGCCCAGCCCCAGGAGTCCAGGGTGGATGGGTTGTCCGGCTCCTGCTTCAGGGCCGCGGCGATGAGGGTGGAAGCTTCGGGAAGGTCCTGGTCCAGCTCCAAGAGCAGGTAGCCCAGGTTGTTCTGGAGGGTGGGGTGGGAAGGGTTCAGCCGCTGGGCTTCCCGGAGCAGGTTCAGGGCTTCGGCGGGGCGGCCGAGTTCCTGGAGGGCGCTGGAAGCCAGCAGCAGGGGATCGATGCTGCGCAGGGGGCCATCGGCTCGCAGGGCATCCAGGGTGTCGAGGCAGGGTTGCCACTGCCGGAACTCCGCCCAGAGGGAAGCCGTGGCCTCCCGTTCGAGACGCTGCAACTCGCGCCGGGCAGACCGATCCAGGGCGCCCCCCTTCTGAAGCTCCGCCGACAGGGAGCCGGGAAGCATCCGCACCAGGCCGCTGCGAACGGGAGCGGCCAGCGCCGCCCGCAGGGCTTCCCCGGCTTCGGTCCAGGTCTGGAGGCGGACAAAGGCCTGGATGCGCAGGGCCTGGAGCCCAGGAGACAGCTGGCCCTGGAGGGAAGAGTCGCCCTGTTCCAGGAGGGCCTTCGGCTGGCCGTTCAGCAGCAGAGCCGTGGCCAGGAGAAGGCGCGCCTGTTCCAGGAACTGGGGGTCCTTCTGGAGTTCCGGGGATTCCTGGACCTGGCGCCAGCGGGGGATGGCCTCCGCGAAGCGGCCCAGGTTCATCAGGCACAGTCCCGTGTGGAACTGGGTGCGAGTCGAAATCCGGAGCGACTCGGCCCGCTGGAGGGTTGCAAGGGCCTCCTCGTAGCGCTGGCTTCGCACCTGGAGGAGGGCGACGTTCTCCCAGAGGGCGGGCTCGTCGGCAAAATGGCTGCCCAGCCGGGCGAAGCTCTCTTCCGCATGGCCCAGGAATCCCTTTTCCACCTGTTCCCGGGCCAGTTCTTCCAGCTGGCGCAGATGGGCCTGCTCGGGCTGGGGCGCCTGGCACAGGGCCATCAGGGCTTCGCGGCGGGCTTCATAGCTCTGGGTCCTGGCGGCCAGGGTGGTGGCCCGCTCCCAGGCCAGGGTCTCCAGGCTGCGGCCCTGGATGGCGAACGGCGGGCGGAGGCGCCCCACCCGCAGCCACGCCTTCAGGGCGGCATCGGAATCCCGGCGGTTCTCGGCCACTTCGGCCAGACGGGCCCAGAGCTCGGGGTCCGAAGGCATGAGCTGGGCCGCCCGGCGCAGGGACTGCTGGGCCTCCTCCAGAGCCTGAGGGTCCTTGCGGCCGCGGAAGCTCTGGAGGATGCCCAGATGGGCCCAGGCATCGGCGCTGCGGGGTGCCAGCACCGCGGCTCGGCGGGCCGGCCCCACGGCGCCTTCCAGATCGCCGGATTCCAGCAGCGCTTCGGACAACCGCAGATGAAGCTCCCCGCTGCCGGGTTCCAGGGCCAATCCCCGCCGGAAGAGCGCCGCGGCCGCCGCGGGATCGTTTCCACCGCCC
>MWBB01000313.1 GCA_002068835.1 Acidobacteria bacterium ADurb.Bin340
CCGGTTAGCATCGGCGGCAAGGTTCATTGGAAGCCGCTTCCCGCGAAACAGGCCACCCTGGGGAACCCGGTGCGGCCGATCGGACCATGCGCCTGGGATTCCCCGGCGCGGATTGCCGGATCCGTGCGGAACTCCTGCGGAGGTGTCGACTTGTCGAAAGCAAGCCTACGGATGCCTTGGCGCAGGATCACCTCTTTACATCACCCTTGGAGACGTCTGTGGCCCAGAAAAAAGCCCTGCTGATCGACATCTCCCTCTGTGTGGGCTGCAACGCCTGCCAGGACGCCTGCAAGGTCGAGAACAACCTGGCGCCCGGGGAGGAGAAAGCCCTGTCGCCCACGGCCTACACGGCGCTGGATGACTACGACGGGGTTTTCGTGCGGCGCCTCTGCCAGCATTGCGAGGTGCCCACCTGCGTTTCCGTCTGTCCCGTGGGAGCCTTCACCAAGACGCCAGAGGGGCCTGTGCTCTACGACGCCGGGAAGTGCATCGGCTGCCGGTACTGCATGCAGGCCTGCCCCTTCAACGTGCCGCGCTATGAATGGGCGAGCACCCGGCCCCGGGTCCAGAAATGCATTTTCTGCGCTCCCCGCCTGGCCAAGGGGCTTCCCACTGCCTGCGCGGAGGCCTGTCCCACAGGCGCCACCGTGTTCGGGGATCGGGATGAGATGCTGCGGCAGGCGCTGGAACACATCGCCGCCCGGCCCAAGGAACTGGTCCACAGGATCTATGGCCGCGAGGAGGTTGGGGGCACTTCGGTCTTCTACCTGAGTCCCGTGCCGTTCGAGCGGCTGGGGTTCGAGACCACCCTGGGGTCGGAGCCTCTTCCGATGTTGACCATGAGCGCTCTCTCCAAGGTGCCGAACGTGGTGGCCGTGGGCGGGACGCTGCTCGCGGGCATCTGGTGGATCACGAACCGCCGCGATGACGTGCGCCGCCACGAGGCCGAGCGACCGGATGCCAAGCATCAGGATGGGAGCGAATCGTGAGCCACCTGCCCCGGATCACCTTCTGGCGTGTTCTTGCGACCCTCCTGATCCTTTCAGGGCTGGTCGCAGCCATCCTCCGATTCAGGCTGGGCCTGGGAGCCACCACGAACCTCAGCGACGCGTTCCCCTGGGGCCTCTGGATCGGCTTCGACTTCATCGGCATCGGGCTGGCCGCAGCGGGGTTCACGATCGTGGCCGCAGTGCACATCTTCCATGCGCGGGAGTACGAACCCATCGTGCGCCCGGCGGTCCTTACGGCCTTCATCGGCTACCTGCTGGTGGTGCTGGTGCTGGTCATCGATCTCGGGCGCCCCGAGCACTTCTGGCATCCCCTGGTGATGTGGAACCCCCACTCCGTGATGTTCGAGATCACCTGGTGCCTGATCCTCTACACCACCGTGCTTTCGCTGGAGTTCGCGCCCATCGTGGCGGAGAAGTTCGGTTTCCACCACCGGGTTCAGTGGCTCCACACCTTCTCGCTGCCCTTCATGATCCTGGGCGTGATCCTTTCAACCCTGCATCAATCGTCCTTCGGCTCCCTCTACCTGATCGTCCCGAACCGGCTGCATGCGCTCTGGTACACCCCCCTGCTGCCGGTCCTCTTCTTCGTTTCCTGCCTGGCTTCGGGGCTGTCCATGGTGATCATCCAGACTCTGGTGCTGTCGCGGCATCGTCCCGCGATCCTCTCGCCGAAGCTCCTGGGCCACCTGGGGAAGCTCATCGCCGTGATCCTGGCCCTCTACCTGGTGGTGCGCCTCCAGGACATGTACACCCGGGGCGCCTTCCGGGGCCTGGAACCCTTCGGATACCACAGCCTTGCGTTCTACTCGGAGATTCTGGTCGGCTTCGTGGCACCCCTGGTCCTGCTGATGTCCGATCGGATCCGCCATTCCCGGCGCGGCCTGTACGCTGCATGCCTCATGGTGCTCGCGGGGTTCGCGGCCAACCGAATGAACACCGCCGTCACGGGCCTTGAGCGCTGGCCCGCCCAGACCTATGTCCCATCCATTCCGGAGGTCCTCATCACCCTCGGCATCGCTGCGGTGGGATTCAGCGCCTTCTTCCTGCTGGCCAACTACCTCCCGATCTTCAACGCGGCGCCCCACGGCAAGCCCGATCCGGAGAGCGCCGGGGGAGACTTGGCCGGTCCAACCTCGCCTGCCGTCTAAGAGCGCCCAACAAAACTCCCGAGGAGCCGCGACGATGTCAAACCGCGTGAACCAGCCAGGAAGAGGCCGCACCGCGATGGGGTTCCATCG
>MWBB01000314.1 GCA_002068835.1 Acidobacteria bacterium ADurb.Bin340
GGTCCACCAGGATGAATCCCGCCATGCGGATGGCCGTGCCCAGCACGGGTACGTGGCCCAGTTCCCGCTTTGCCACGAACACCGAGGCGCAGGGCAGGGTGCTGATCAGGAGGGGCGGATCGAAGTGGGAGGCATGGTTGGCCAGGAACAGGGCCGCCTGCCGGCCCGAGCGGATCTCCTCCGGCAGGCGCTCCCAGCCTTCCAGGTGGCGGCGGATGCCGAAGGCCGAAGCCACCTGGCGAACCCAGCCGGGCGCAATGTGCCAGAAGGCCCAGCGCCCACCCCGGAAGGGCGAGAGCGCCAGGCCTGCCAGCACCGCCAGGGCCATGTAGGGGCCCGTCAGGGCCCAAACCAGCAGGGGCCGGAGGTATGGGCGGCGCGCCGTCATGGGGCGGGCAGGATCTCCGCCCCCTTGAGCCGGACCGGATACTCGGGCACGTTCTGGTGGCCCTTGCGCCAGCCTGTGCGCACCTTCTCGATGCGATCCACCGCCTCCATCCCTTCCACCACCCGCCCGAACACACAGTAGCCCATGCCTTCGGCATTGGGGCTCCTGTGGTCCAGGGAGGCATTGTCGGCGGTGTTGATGAAGAACTGGGCGGTGGCGCTGTTGGGATCGTCGGTGCGAGCCATGGCCACGGTTCCCCGCAGGTTCTTCAGGCCTGCGGCGAAGGTGGCGGGGGCCTCGTTGGGGATGGGGGCCCGGGTGGGTTTCTCGCTCATGTCTTCCAGCATCCCGCCCCCCTGGATCATGAAGCCCGGGATGACGCGGTGGAAAAGGGTGCCCGCGTAGTGGCCTTCCTTCACGTAGCGCAGGAAGTTCTCCACGGTGAGGGGCGCCAGATCGGGCTCCAGCTCGATCACGACAGGGCCGTAGCTGGTCTCCAGCTTCACCCGGGGCTTGGCCTTGGGGGCCGGGGCCGGCTCGGGGGCGGGCGGTGGTTCGGGCGCCGGGGCCGGGGCGGCCTTGGGGGCCGCTTGGGGCCTGGCCTTGGCTTTGGCCTTGGGAGCGGTCTGGGCTGCCAGGGGCAGCGCGAGGAGGAGGGGCAGGATCAGGGAGCGCATGGCTTCATTGTGCCTCGAAGGGGCCTGGGACTTCATACTGCTGCCATGCCCTTCCTCGATCTGCCCCCGGTCCTGCTGTCCCTGCTGCTCTTCCCCTTCGGGTTGGTGCTGGGTTCCTTCGGGAACGTCCTCATCCACCGCCTTCCCCGGGAGGCGCCTGCCGAGCGTGATGTGGTGAACACGCCCAGCCACTGCCCCCGCTGCGGGGCCCGCATCCGCTGGTACCACAACCTGCCGCTGCTGTCCTGGCTCTGGCTCCGGGGGCGCTGCGCCGACTGCTCCGCCCGCATCCCCTTCCGCTATCCGCTCGTGGAGCTGCTGGCGGGCCTGCTGTTGGCGGCTTCGCCCTGGATCCTTCCCTTCGGCACCCTGGTGTGGGTGAAGGGCGTGCTGTGCGGACTGGCTCTGCTCGTGCTTTTCTTCACGGACCTGGAGCACTTCATCCTGCCGGATGTCCTCCAGTTTCCCCTGATGGTCCTGGGGGTGCTGTTCACGGTGCCCCAGCTGATCTGGCCCGATGCCACCACCCGCATCCTGGTGGCGGGGCTTTCGGAAATGGCGGTGGTGGACACCTACAGCAATGTCCTCCAGGCCGCGCCCGCCTGGTCGCCCCTGGGACACACGCCGGTGACCTGGCTGGACAGCCTGCTGGGCCTGGCCCTGGGGTACGGCCTGCCCTGGGCTTTCAACGGCGCCTACCGCCTGGTCCGGGGCCGCGATGGATTGGGCATGGGGGATTTCAAGATGCTCGCTTGGCTGGGGGCCTTCTGGGGTTGGCAGGCCATGCTGGGCATTCTCTTCGTGGGCGCCTTCCTGGGCGTGGTGCTGGGCATTCCGCTGGCTCTGGTGGCCATGGCCGTGGAACTTCCGAGGGTCAACCGAACCCTGCGGGCCTTCGGCCATCCCACCCGGGGCGCCTACTGGGCGCGGGCCCGGCGGGGGCTCATGACCCGCATGCTGCCCTTCGGCTGCGCCCTGGCCCTGGCCTCGCCGCTGATCATCTTCTACGGCCCGGCCCTGTGGTCGGGCTACCTGGGGCTGGTTGGATAGCCGCCTGCTCGTGAGTGCGTCAGCCGCCTTGTCCGTAGGCCCCACTACGGCCTCCAGCTATCGGCACGCCGTGCGTGCCTCCTGCTCGGCTACGCCTCGCAGAGCCGGAGCCTCCAGCGCCT
>MWBB01000315.1 GCA_002068835.1 Acidobacteria bacterium ADurb.Bin340
ACTGGTTGGCCCTCCTCCAGCACCAGCACCCGCTCGCAGAGTTCCGCCACGAACACCCGGTGGGTGGCCAGCACCAGGGTGCTGCGGCCCAGGTAGGCCTTCAGGCCTTCCAGGATGCGGGCCTCGGTTTCGGCATCCACCGCCGAAAGGGCATCGTCCAGCAGCAGCAGGCGGGGGCGACGGAGCAGGGCTCGGCCCAGGGCCGTGCGCTGGCGTTCGCCGCCGGAAAGGGCCACGCCCCGCTCGCCCACCACCGTGTCGAGTCCCTGGGGCAGACGTTTCAGCAGATCGTCCAGGGCCACGGCCCGGGCCACCTCCCACAGCTCGTCCCCGGTGGCCTCCGGGCGGCCCATGGCCAGGTTCTCCCGCAGGGTGGAGGAGAACAGGAAGGCCTCCTGGGGCACCCAGCCCAGGCCCGCCCAGTGGGACCGCAGGCCCTCGCGATCCAGGGGGCGCTCGTCGGCCACCAGACGTCCCGCAGTGGGCTCCCGCAGGCCCGCCAGCAGTTGCAGCAGGATGGTCTTGCCGGAGCCGATGCTGCCCACGATGGCCAGACTGCTTCCGGCGGGCAGGTCCAGATCCAGCGGGCCCACCCCCCGGCCCGACGGGAAGCGGTGGCCCAGGCCCTCCAGGCGCAGGGCGGCGGGCTCCCGTGAAGGCGCGAAGGGCGCGGGGGGCGGCAGCGGGGGCTCCGGCGCCGTGAGCACCTGATGGATGCGTTCCTGCCCCGCCCGGGCCCGCTGGAAGAGGTTGGCGGACCAGCCCAGGCTCATCACGGGCCAGGCCAGGGCCGCCAGGTAGCCCGTGAAGGCCGTGAGATCCCCCAGGCCGAGCTGCTTCTGCAGCACCAGATGGCCGCCGAAGCCCACCAGCACCAGGGCGGCCAGGCCGCCGATGAGCATGGCCATGGGGCCGTAGGCCGCGAAAAGGGCCGACTGGCGGATCGTAAGGCGGGCCTGGCGTCGGCAGAGGTTCCGGAACCCCTCGATGCGGGGCTCCTCCAGCCCGAAGGCCTGCACCACCTTCTCGCCGCTGATGGTTTCGTGGCTGTAGGTGTTGAGTTCCGAGCTCACCACCTGGAGCTTCTGCTGGATGCGGTGGCTCCAGCGGCCCAGCAGGTAGAAACCCAGGGTCAGGAAGAGAAAGGGCGCCATCACCGCGGCCGTGAGGGCGGCGTGGGTGTGGACCATCAGGCCCACGGTCATGGGGAGGATCGAGAGCGTCTGGAGGAAGCTCATCAGCCCCGGGCCCGTGGCCATGCGAACGGTGCCGATGTCATCGCCCACGCGGCTCATGAGGTCGCCCACCCGCTGCCGCTCGTAGAACGCGAAGGGCTGGCCCAGCAGGAAGTCGAACAACTCCTCCCGCTGCAGGCGCTCGATGGTGCGGCTCAGGCCGATGAGGGTGTTGCGCATCAGGTAGCGGCCCACGCCTGCCACCGCCGTGAAGCCCAGCATCCAGATCAGCATGCGGTGGCTTTCGGACCAGGCGCCGCGCTCCAGGGCCGTCACCGCCCGGCCCGCCCACCAGGGCACCCAGGCCGCGGACAGGCTGCAGATCACTGTGGCGCCCAGTCCCAGCGCCAGGGTGCCCCGATGGGGCGCCAGCAGGGGCCACCACCACAGGCGGCGCAGGGGAGTCGGCCGTTCAGACACGCTCCTAGCCTAACCCGCTCCCCGTGGGGCATGCTGGGGGCACGTATCCCCGACAGGAGTTGCCATGCTGCGCTGCGCCGCCCTTGCGCTGGCCTGCGGACTGCTCGCCGCCCAGGTGGTGGAGGAATCCTTTTCTGCGGACCCCGGCCCCCTGGACTTCATCCGGGGCGATGGCACGAACCAGGAACTGCTCCAGGCCCTTGCAGGCGATGCCCTGGTGGGTCTGGATGCCGCCGGAAGGCCCGTGCCCCGGCTGGCCCAGGGCTGGGAAATCCGCGGCGCGGAACTGTTCTTTCGCCTGCGGACCGATGCCACGTTCGCCGGGGGCGCCCCCGTGCGAGCCCGGGATGTGGCCTGGACGTTCCAGCGCCTCCAGAAGGATGACCGCGCCAACGCCGCCCGGAAGGCTTGGCTCCAGGGCGTCTCGTGGATGCTGGAGCCCGGGGGGATCCGGCTCCGGGGGAAGCCCCCCGCCCGCATGCTGGTGGAGGCCGGGCGCATTCCCATCGCCCGGGAGGGGCATCCCGAGGAGGGCAGCGGTCCCTTCCGGCTGGAGCGGCGG
>MWBB01000316.1 GCA_002068835.1 Acidobacteria bacterium ADurb.Bin340
GGTCCCCTCCTGGACGATCTGACCACCGTGCATCACCAGGATGCGGTCCGCATCCCGCACGGTGGCCATGCGGTGGGCGATGACGATGCGTGTGCATCCAAGGCCCGCCAGGTTGGCGTGGAGCCTCGCTTCCGTCTCCAGGTCCAGGGAGCTGGTGGCCTCGTCCAGGAGCAGCACCGCCGGATCGTGGGCCAGGGCGCGGGCGAGGTTCAAGCGCTGGCGCTCGCCTCCCGACAGCAACGATCCGTTCTCGCCCACCCGATTCTGGTAGCCCTCGGGCAGGTTCTCGATCACGCCATCCACGCAGGCCATCCGCGCCGCCCAACGCAGGCGCTCCATCGGAATGTGCTCATCGTTCAGGCTGAGGTTCGCCCGCACCGTGTCGTCGAACAGGAAGGTCTCCTGAAGCACCACGCCCATCTGGTTACGTAGCTTCTGAAGGTCCATCTCCCGCAAATCTCGGTCATCGAAGCGAATCGTTCCATTGCTCGGAAGGTGCATGCCAAGCAGCAACCTCGCCAGAGTGGATTTGCCTGCCCCTGAAGGACCCACAATCGCCACCTTCTCACCGGGCCGGATGCTCAGGGAGACGTTCTGGAGGATCGGCGGCGCACCGGGCGTGTAGCTGAAGCTCACATCCTGAAGCTCAATCGCACCTTGAAGGCGACCCGGATCCACGGCGCCCGAGGGCTCCCGATCCGTTTCCAGCACATCGTCCAGGCGGCGCAGGTGGTTGCCAAGGTACTGGAGCTGGGTCACGGCTTCCAATAGCGTCCCCAGCGGTCCCATAAAGAGGTTCTGCAGAACCAGGAAGGACGCAAAGACGCCCATCGTCATGCGCTGGGCCAGCACCTCGTGCCCCCCCACCAGGAAGACCGCCGCCGTAGTGCCTCCCTGAAGCAAGGTCATAGCCTGGCCCGCGCCGATGGCGAGGCGGCGTCGCTCCAAGCCCGCGTTCACCCGCTGGGTCATGCGATGCGCCCAGCGCTGCACCATGCGGCTCTCGGCACCCGAGGCCTTCGTGGTCTCCAGGCCCGTCATGGCCTCCACCAGGGCGCCGCCTTCCCGGCCCGCCGCCGCCAGTTCGGAGGCCATGATCTGCTTGTTCTTATCCTTCAAACCCAGCAGCAGCCCCACACGCACCGCCCCGAAGGCCAGCACCACGAGGGCCAGTTTCAGGTTGTAGGCGAGCATCAGGGCCGCATAGCCCAGGAGCAGGAAGCCATCCAGCAAGGCGGAGATAGACTGGCTTCCCAGTAGATTGCGGATCGTCGCGTTGCTCTGCACCCGCTGCACCAGGTCGCCCGCCTCTCGCTGGAGGAAGAAGCCCAGGGGCAGGTGAAGCATGTGATCCAGAAAGCGGCCCATGAGGGTGAAGTCCAGGACGTTCTGGAGGCCCTGCACCACGTAGCTCCGGAGAAGCGTCATCAGGGCTTTGGCGATGATGGCCGCACCGAGGCCAAAGGCCAGACCCCAGAGCCAAGGATCCTGTTTGGGTCCGATCACCCGATCCAGGAGGATCTGGTTCGCCACGGGAAACACGAGGCCCACCATCTGGAGAGCCAGCGAGGCCAGGAGCACCTGGCTCAGGCTGGGCAGACTCTCCCGAAAGATCTCCCGGTATTTCGCCAGGCTTGGATAGGTCTTCGGTTTGCGCTGAAAGGCCTCCGTGGGCGCAAAGATCAGCGCCACGCCCGTGAAGTGGCGGCTGACTTCCTCCATGGGCATCGTTCTGCGGCCGCAGGCCGGGTCCACCAGAAAGGCTTTGGTCTTCGTGAGGCGTTCCAGCACCACGAAATGGTTGAAATCCCAGTGCAGGATCGCGGGCATGGGAAGCTGGGTGAGCTGCTCCATGGTGGGCTTGGCGCCCTTCGCATCCAGGCCATAGCCTCGCGCCGCCCGCACGATGGCCAGGGCGTTCGCCCCGTCACGGGAGACGCCGCAGGCCTGGCGCACCTCTGGAAGGCTCGCGTGGTGGCCATGGTAGGCCAGCACCATGGTCAGGCTCGCCGCGCCGCACTCCGTCACCTCCATCTGAGGGGTGTAGCGGACACGTTTTCGGAGGAACGGAAGGAACCTCACACCATTCACCGGAACCACCGGCGCAGGGGATCTAGCACCAGCGTCACGAGGCGCTGCCGGCGCAGGGTGTAGCGCACATTCATGAGCATGCCCGTGCGGAGCTTCACCTTGGCTTCGTCC
>MWBB01000317.1 GCA_002068835.1 Acidobacteria bacterium ADurb.Bin340
GGTCCGGCGCGCTTCGGCGGGGCAAGCCCGCGTGGCGCGGCACCGTGATCCCGCCGGGACCTCCGGCCCAGGTGCTCAGGGAGGCGCTCCAGGATCTGCCCCTCCGGCTCAGGTCTTCGGAGGGCCTGCGGATGATGCCTCGGGAGCCCGGAGGGTTCTGGGATCTGATCCGGGCCCAGGGCTGGCATCGCTTCCAGCCTCGCCTGGGGGAGGCCCAACTGCTCACCGAACGGCTTCTCCAGAGCGAGCCCGACTGCACCACAGGCTGGCTGGTCTACGGGGACATCCTCTACCGTCGCCTGCTCAGCGATCCGAAGAGCCTCTCCGGGGTCCGGGAATCGGCGGAAAGCGCCCTCGCCAGCGTGCTGAAGCGCGTCCCCGGGCACCCCCGGGCCGCGTTCCTCCTCTCGGAACTGCACACGGATTCCGGCAACCAGCGAGATGCCCTGGAGGCGCTCCGGGAAGCCCAACGCCACAACCCCCGGGCCATCGCCATCTACGCCGGGATCGCCTACGCCGGCCGCACCTCGGGCCTGCTGGATCTGGCCCGTCGCGCGGCGGACCGCAGCAATCAGCTGCTCCCCAGGATCCACTCCGGGTTCGCCGCCGAGAACACCTACCTCTACCTGGGCGATCTGGCGGCCTTCGAACATTCGCTCCAGGAACGCCCGAATACGCCGCGCGATGCGACCATCCTCTTCTACCGCGGCTACCTGGCCCTGGCGCGGGGGCAGAAGGAAAAGGCCCGGGCCTGGTTTCAGCAGGCCGCAAACCAGGAGACTGGCCTCGGGGAATTCCGTCTGCTCAGCCGAGCCTTCGGACACATCGCCGCCGGTGAGGATCTTCAGGCCCTCGAGGCCCTGCAGCACCTTGAACGGCAACGCACGGGCCTTCGGATCCCGGATGGGGAGTTCACCTTCAAGATGGCCGAAGCCCACGCCCTGCTGGGGCGTCGTGAAGCCAGCCTGGACCTGCTCACCCGGTCCTTCGCCCAGGGCTTCGGCTGTGCGCGCTGGTACCGGGAAAGCCCTTTCCTGCTGAGCGTACGCAAGGCGCCCCGATGGCCTTCGCTTCTGGCCCGGGTGGAAGAGCGCCAGCAGCTCTTCTCGAACCGCTTCACCCCTCGGGCCTTCGGACTATGAAACGCCCCCTGGTCCTGTCGCTGGCCTTCGCAGCCGCGGCCCTGCTGCTGGGCTGGTTCCTGCTCCCGCAAGCGCCGCTGCGGTGGCTCCCCGCCGTCGATGTGCAGCTCTCCATCGCGCCGGATCCTGAAGGTTCCCTGGACCAGACCCACCGCTCGGGGCTCCAGGCCCTGGTGCAGGATCTCCTGGAAGGCCAGCGCGGCGCAGCGGTGACCCGCACCGAAACCACCCACGATCTCCGGCACCGGACCGAAGTACCGATCTACCACCTGGAGCTGAACCCCCGCCGGCGGGGGAACGACCTGGTCATGGATTTCCGCTGGCGGAAGGGATCCGGCCCCTGGCAGGAGGTTCGGCGCGAGCCTGCGCCACCCCGGGAGGCCCTGGAGCGGTTCCGTCGCGGGCTGCCCTTCTGGGTGCGCCCGAATTCCCGGGACCTCCTCCTGCCTGGAGACCCCGCGGATGCCTGGACCCTCATCGAACTCAACGGCCGCACCGTGGGCGACCCGGCCCGGCCGGACTTCCAGCAGCTCGCCGGAGCCTTGGCCCAACGTCATCCGGACTGCGCGACCGCCTGGTGGACCCTGGGCCGGGCGGCCCTGGTGGACCTGATCATCCGGGCCAACCGGATGCCTGAAAGCCGGGAGACCGCCTTCCGTGCCCTGGAGCGATGCCTGGACCTCTCTCCCACCCATGCCGCGGCCCAGGCCTACCTGGCCCAGGGCTACACCGACCTGGGGGAGCCCTCCCGCGGGCTGGCTGTCCTTGCCCGGGCTCTCAGCAGGCAGCCCCGGGTCACCATCCTGCTCCAGCAGGTGGCCTACAGCGCCCGCTGCGCAGGACTGCTGGACCTCGCCCGCCGGGCCATCGACCGGCGCCGTGAAACGGTTCCAATCCCCCTGGGCATCGAGAATGCCTTGCTGTACAGCGGCGCCTGGAACGATTTCGAGGCCCAGCTTCTTGCGGAGGTGGAGGCCCAGGGGTGGCGGGCGCCCTCCCAGCGTTTCTACTGGGGCTACGTCACGCTGCTGCGGGGGGACCGGGCCCTGGCGGCCCGGC
>MWBB01000318.1 GCA_002068835.1 Acidobacteria bacterium ADurb.Bin340
CCCGGTGGATGCGATCACCGATATCATCGTGGGCGGCAAGAGCCTGGCGGCCTCCACCACCGGCACCCTCGCCCCGGCCTTCCCCTGGACTTCCAGCTCCGCGGGGCAGGCTGCCACCCTGGACATGCCCAGCCTCTTCGGAGGCGAAAGCAGCGAGGGCGGCCTGTCCGGCCCCATCCATGCCTACTTCGGCCGCGATGACCAGCCTGCAGATGCCTACCTGGCCAGCCGCTGGGGCGGCGCTGCACCGGCCTTTCGGGGCCTGACCTACCTCCGTCTGGGCGATGCGGCCACCCGCTTCTATGTGGGCACCAGCCGCTACCTGAAGGATTGGGCCATCGTGGCCCGGCACTGCCCCGCACCCGCCGGGCTGAACGCCACCAAGGCCAACGTGGATGGCGGGGCCAACGCCGCCTATGCCATCGCCTGGCTGCTCACCCTGCGGTCCGATCTGGGCGGCCGCGGACTTTCCCCGGCCCGTCTGGACCTGGCCAGCTTCCAGTCCGCCGCCGATACCCTGCATGCCGAGGGCCTCGGCATCAACCTGCTGCTCGACAAGGCCCAGAGCGCCGAAAGCTGGATGGACACACTCTGTCGCGTGGTGGATGGCGTGCTCTTCGTGGATCCCTCCACCGGCCTGTGGACCTTCAAACTGATCCGCGCCGATTACGATCCTGCCACCCTGCCCGAATTCACGGTGCAGGATGCCCTCGCGGCGCCGGCCCTGAAGCGGGCCACCTGGCCCGACACCTTCAACCAGGTGGTGGTGCGGTACACCGACCGAGCCGACGGCTTCAGCACCCGCACCGTGCGGGCCCGGGACATGGCCAACCTCCGGGTGCGCGGCGGCGAAGAAGCCAGCACCACGATGGATTTCCTCGCCCTGGGCACGGCAGCGGCCGCCAACCAGGTGGCCGCCCGGGAGCTGCGGGCCCACGCCTACCCTCTGGCCCGCATCGAGGGGCTGCCTGTCACCCGCAAGGCCTGGGAGCTGCGCCCCGGATCCCCCGTCAAGATCACTTGGCCCGCCCAGGGCTACAGCGCGGCCGTCTTCAGGATCACCCAGATACGCTACGGTACACCCCAGAGCCCGGCCATCACCCTGGACCTGGTAGAGGATGTCTTCGGTCTGGAAGTGGCCCAGTTCGCCCCTCCTCCGGATAGTGGCTGGGTGGACCCACGCACCGCGCCCCAGCCCGTGGAGGCCCAGGCCCTGGTGGAACTGCCCTACTGGATCTCTGGCGCCACGCGCCAGGTGGCCGTGCTGGCAGGCCGAGGTGATGACACCAGCACCATGGGCGAGGTCTGGACGAATGAGGGCGGTGGCTACCTGGAGACCGGCGAGCTGGAATCCTTCACCCCCACCGGCACCCTGACCGCCCCCTGGTCCGGCATCTCCGCCGCGCTGGATCCAGCGGGCTTCACGGTGCAGGGCCGGGACGTGGCCCTGCTGCTGGACCAGACCACCAATGCGGATGGCCGCGCCAGGGGCGAGAACCTGGCCCTGGTGGGCAACGAGTGGGTGAGCTGGACCACCGCCACTCTGAACGGCGATGGATCCGTGACCTGCTCCGGCGTGCTGCGGGGCGTGCTCGATTCCGTGCCTGCTGACCATGCCGCAGGGGAGCGCGTGTGGTTCGCCACCGAAGGCAGCGCCCTGGCGCGCCAGGCCCCCTATGCCGATGACCTCACCCTGAAGGCCAAGGTGCTGCCCTCCAACGCCCTGGGCACCCTGGCCCTGGCCGCAGCCCCGGAGATGCAGCTCACCACCCAGAGCCGCGCCTGGCGTCCCATGCCCCCGGGCAACCTGAAGGTGAACAACCTCGGAGGCAGTGCCTGGCCAGCCACCACCCTGGGCGATGCGGCCTTCACCTGGAACCACCGCGCCCGCACCACCCAGGCCCAAGGCGCACCGCTGGTGGCCCAGGATGCCACCGGCACCGCCACCCTGGAGGGCACCTACACCCTGGAAGTGCTGGTGGGCGGCGCCGTGAAGCGCACCTTCACCCTGGAGACGGGCACCAGCAAGACCTACACCGCCGCCATGCGCCTGGCCGATGATGCCGACGGCACCAAGGCCGTGCAGCTGCGCATCACCCCGGTTAACAACGGCCTGACCGGCACCACGCGCACCACCCCTGGCGTGGTC
>MWBB01000319.1 GCA_002068835.1 Acidobacteria bacterium ADurb.Bin340
CACCTCGCCCTGGGCCGTCTTCAGGCGCAGGTAGGTATAGGGCGCGGCATCCAGCCGCTCCAGCACGGTGCCTTCCAGCGCGTTTCCGGCCGCAGAGACCTGGACCGGCGCGGCCTCCTTGCGGCATCCCAGACCCGCGCCCCCCAGGGCGAGAACCGTCAGGGCCAATGCAGATCGACGCATCCTGAACCTCCAGCCGCCCCGGGCGGCGGGCTCCAGTCTGCCCAGGGTCCATCCGCCTGACCAGATACGCTAGAAGGCAGCGAGGAGAACCATGGCGAAGCCCGGCAGCGAACAGCCCGAAATCATCTTCACGATGTCGAGGGTTTCCAAGATCTACAACAACAAGACCGTCATCAAGGACATCAGCCTGGGCTACTACCACGGCGCCAAGATCGGCGTGGTGGGCGCCAACGGCGCCGGCAAATCCACGGTGCTGCGGATCATGGCGGGGGTGGACCACGACTTCAACGGCCATGCGGTGCTCTCCAAGGGCTACACCACGGGGATGCTGGAGCAGGAGCCGAAGCTGGATCCCTCCAAGACCGTGCGGGAGATCGTGGAGGAAGGCGCCGCCGAAAAGGTGGGCTGGCTGAAGGAGTTCAACGAGATCGGCGAGGCCTTCGCGGATCCGGACGCCGACTACGACAAGCTGCTGGCCCGCCAGGCCGAGCTGCAGGACAAGATCGACGCCGCCGGCTGCTGGGACCTGGACAGCCAGCTGGAGCAGGCCATGGACGCCCTGCGCTGCCCGGATCCCGAAACGCCCATCTCCGTGCTGTCCGGCGGCGAGCGGCGGCGCGTGGCCCTGTGCCGCCTGCTGCTGCAGAAGCCCGACATCCTGCTGCTGGACGAGCCCACCAACCACCTGGACGCGGAGACCGTGGCCTGGCTGGAGAAGCACCTGCAGGACTACGCAGGCACCGTGATCGCCGTGACCCACGACCGCTACTTCCTGGACCACGTGGCCGAATGGATCCTCGAACTGGAGCGGGGCGAGGGCGTGCCCTGGAAGGGCAACTACTCCAGCTGGCTGGAGCAGAAGAAGAACCGCTTGGCCCAGGAGGAGCGCCAGGACAAGCGGCGCGAAAAGACCCTGGAGCGCGAGCTGGAGTGGATCCGCATGAGCCCCAAGGGCCAGCACGCCAAGAGCAAGGCCCGCATCGCCAACTACGAGAAGCTGGCGGCCCAGGAAGCCCGCGAGCGCGAGGCGGAATTCGAGATCTACATCCCCAGCGGCCCCCGGCTGGGCGACATCGTGGCGGAGCTGGAGGGCGTCTCCAAGGCCTTCGGCGACCGGGTGCTCTTCGAGAACCTCACCTTCCAGATCCCCCGGGGCGGCATCCTGGGCGTGATCGGCGCCAACGGCGCCGGCAAGACCACCCTGATCAAGCTCATCACGGGCCAGGAGCCCGCGGACGCCGGATCGATCCGCCTGGGCGAAACCGTGAAGATGGCCTACGTGGACCAGCTCCGGGCGGGCCTGGATACGGAGAAGACCGTGTTCGAAGCCGTTTCCGGCGGCTACGAGCTGATCACCCTGGGAGGCCGCGAGGTGAACGCCCGGGCCTGGCTGAGCCGCTTCGGTTTCACCGGAGATGCCCAGCAGAAGAAGGTGAAGGAGCTTTCCGGCGGCCAGCAGAACCGCCTGAACCTGGCCCTCACCCTCAAGAGCGAAGCCAACCTGCTCTTCTTCGACGAACCGACCAACGACCTGGACGTGAACACCATGCGGGCCCTGGAGGAGGCCATCGACGGCTTCGCCGGCAGCGCCGTGGTGGTGAGCCACGACCGCTGGTTCCTGGACCGCCTGGCCACCCACATCCTGGCCTTCGAGGACGAGGGCCAGGTCCACTTCTTCGATGGCAACTACACCCAGTGGGAGGACTACCGCACCCAGGTGCTGGGTCTTCCGCCCTTCAACCCCCACCGCATCAAGTACCGGAAACTGGCCCGGTAGGGACCGGACACCAGGATTCGCAAGCGGGAGGGCCATCGGCCCTCCCGCTTGCGGCGAAGAGGTGGAGCCTTTGGGCGCTCGTCGGAGAGGATAGCACCCGCGTGATCTTCTTCAGTGGCGAGGAACTGGTGGCCCGGCTCACGGCCCTGGTGCCACCGCCGCGCATGC
>MWBB01000320.1 GCA_002068835.1 Acidobacteria bacterium ADurb.Bin340
GCCGCTGCATGCCGAAGGCCAGGCAGGATGAGCGCCCGCAGCCTCCTGAACCGCCTTCTGGGGCCCAAGGCTTCCGCCTACGTTTTGCACCTGCGTCCCATGGAATGGCCCATCATGACGGCCCACTTCCTCCTGGGCACCCTTCTGGCCCAGGGCTGGGGCCTGCCCCCCGGCCGCACCCTGCTCGGCTGGCTGGCCTACGTGGTGTGCCTCAACGGCGCCACCCTGGCCATCAACAGCGCCTTCGACCAGGACCAGGGGGATATCGGCTACCTGAAGGATCCGCCCAAACCGCCGAAGCACCTCCTGGCGTTCTCCCTGGCTCTTCATGCCCTGGGCCTCGGCTGCGCCCTGCCTTTCCTTTGGATGGGGGGATCGGCGCCCTGGTTCTTCCACCTGGTGGCCGCCTGCACCGTCATGAGCGTGCTGTATTCGGTGCCTCCCGCCCGGCTCAAGGCCCGAGCCGGCTGGGATCTGCTCATCAACTGCCTGGGCTTCGGACTCATGACGCCGCTGGCGGGCTGGGCCCTGACGGGGCGCCCCTTCTCGCCCGCCGCACTCTGGGCAGCCGCAGGCTTCGGACTCCTCTTTGCGGCCCTCTACCCCGCCACCCAGATCTACCAGGTGGAGGAGGACCGCGCACGGGGTGATCGCACCCTGGTGATCCGGCTCGGCGTGCCTCGCAGTTTGGTCTTGGCGCTGGTGGCCATCTACGCCGCCCATGGATGCTTCTGGATCGCCCTGCGGTCCTCTGAAGGGACCGGTCTGGCCCTCCTCCTCTCGGTCGGCGTCTGGCAGGGCCTGTTCATTGCTTGGCGTTGCCAGTGGCAAACCTGGACGCTGCGGCAACAGGAGGCGGGCATGTACTGGGCCCTCGCCTGCTGGGCCATCACCGACCTCAGCCTTCTCTGGGCCCTCTGGCCCCGCTGACCGAGGTCCTGAAGTACAGCACAGGAGCGCCTCGACAGCGCTCCTGTGTTTCCTGCGGGTCTGGTTGTCCTACCGTTTGACGATTTCCACTCGCCGGTTCTTGGCGCGACCTTCTTCCGTGCCGTTATCCGCAATGGGTTTGTCCTGCCCGCGTCCCGCAGACGCAAGCCGCCCCGGTTCGATACCTCTCGCCTTCAGGGCCGCCACCACAGCCGCTGCGCGCTCCCCGGAGAGCTTCCGGTTGCCGACAGGCGTTCCGGTGTTGTCGGTATGCCCTTCAATGGATATTTTCAGATCAGCCTGCTGCTTCAGGGCTTGCTCGATTTCGGCGACCACCGCCACCCCATCCTCCTTAAGGACCGATTTCCCGCTATCGAAATTGATGTAGAGGGAAACAGAGCCTTTTTCATTAAGGTCTTTGAGCAGGGCGTTTGCTGTCACCTGCTGGGCCATGGTCTGCAATTCAACGATGTTGAGCTTATATTCGTCATCGCTGGGTTCCAGCATGACCCATGTTTCCTTCCCGTTCTGGGAAACAACTGCAGTGAGGTAGTTGTAGGAACTTCCGGCCTGCCAAACCTTGTAGACGCGGGCACGGAGTTTCTGGAAAGCCTGCTCATGATTGCGGAAGACCTGGAGGGGAGAGGCCTGGGCCCCCTCGTTCAGGGCGTACACGATCTGGGTGTAGCGCCCCTCCACCACCTTGACCTTGTTGTCACCCGTCGTGGCGTCGAGGCCCACCTTGAATTCGAAAGCCTCGAATTCCTTGGTCTCGCAGGAAGCAATACGGAACTGGGGCATCCGGGTGACGATGGGGTGATCCTTACACCCCTCTTCGTCCTGGCAGCGGGCCAGCCCCGGTGTTCCGGCCGCCAGCACCAAGGCGACGAAGCCCATGGCCAAAAAGTTCTTCATAACCACCTCCACGAATTCCTTGTAATCAGGTCCACATGCGCCTCTCCCGCTCCTGGGCGCGAACCGGAACTGACAGGGGGCTTGCGGTCACAGAATCAAGGACGGATTCGATGATTACAGCATAACGAGGGGACTGGAATGCGCAAGACATCTCAGCCCATCGAGTAACCATGGGGCAACCCAGAGAAGGGTACATACAGATCCGCCCCCGCAGGGGTGCGGGGGCGGAAGTGAATTTAACGTCGCGGCGACCTACTTTCCCACGAATG
>MWBB01000321.1 GCA_002068835.1 Acidobacteria bacterium ADurb.Bin340
CCCACACCTGCGGCGGCCAGGGCCCGACGCCCTTCGGAGACCACCGCCTCCGGTTCGGCCCGATGCAGCGCGTAGGCGTCTTCGGCCACATGGGTGATCATCTCGCCGTCATTGTCCGAGACCACCGCATGTCCCTGGGCCTCGAGCCTCGGCTTCAGGGTGTCCGTGTTGCTCACATTCCCGTTGTGGGCCCCCACCATCTCCACCTTGCAGCGCACATGGTGGGGCTGGCAGTTGGCATCCGTCACCGCGCCGTAGGTGGCCCAGCGCACCTGACCGATGAAGCGCTGGCCCCGTTCGTGGATGATGCCCAGATCCACCACCACCCGGCTGGGGGCCCCCACCTGCTTCAGGAGGTGGATGCTGCGGTCCTCCCGGATGAAGGCGGCGCCGGTGGAATCGTAGCCCCGGTATTCCAGTCGCTTGAGCAGCTCGGCCGCCTCATGGCCCAGGCGAGGGGATTCCGTGGAATAGCAAAGGGCGACGATGCCACACATGGGGAGCTCCGGATCCAGGGCGCCGGAACCGGTTGGGAAGTCAGGCGGATCCGACGCAACCGATGAGATTAGCATGGAGCCATGCGGCTCCTGCTGGTGGAGGACAAGGACAGCTTTCGGCGTCTGCTGGTGCAGGCCCTGGAGGGCAGCGGGTGGACCGCCGCCGCCTGCGCCCACCCCGGCGAAGCCCTGGAGGCCCTGGCCCGGGAGCCTTTCGACGCGATGATCACGGACCTGCGCCTGCCGGGCTTCTCCGGCCTGGAGCTCCTGAAGCGGGCCAAGCGCCTTCAGCCGGCGCTGCGCACCGTGCTCATGTCCGCCTTCGGGGAGCCCCAGGACATCGTGGAGGCCGTACGCTGGGGCGCCGACGATTTCCTGGCCAAGCCCTTCGACCTGGAGCGCTTCCTGGAGCTGCTGGCCCGTCTGCGGGCCCTCTCGGACGCACCGCCTCCCGACCCCCGGGAGCCCTGGATCGCCTTCAGCCCCGCCCTGCGCGCACTGGACCAGGCCCTGCTGAGGGCCGCCGAGGGCTGCGAGCCCGCATGGTTCCAGGGCCCCTCGGGCAGCGGCAAACTCCGGGCCGCCCGCCGCCTCCACACCCTCCGCAATCCGGGCGCCCCCTTCGGCGTCGTCGAGGCTGAAGCCTTCGCCACCCAGCAGCATCGCCTGCCGCTCCTGGCGGATGGAACCCTCTGCCTGGTGGGCCTTCACCGTCTTCCGGAATCCCATGCGCTGCGCCTGCTCCAGGCCATGGAGAGCCCAGAGGGGCGACGCGTCGCCTGGATGGCCACCACCCGGGAGGGTGTCGCCCTCCCTCCCAGCCTCGCGGAACGCCTCGGCGTCCTGCGCTTCGCCCTGCCGCCCCTGGAGGAGCGGCGGGAGGACGTGCTGCCGCTCTTCCGGAGCTTCATCACAAGCGAGGCCCAGGCCGAGGGGCGCACCCCTCCGGTGGTGGAGCGGGTCCACGAACGGGAGCTGCTGGCCCGGAACTGGCCCGGCAATGCGCGGGAACTGGCCTGGTGCGCCCGCGAGGCCCTGCGGGCCACCCAGGGCGCGGTGCTGGGCCCCCTGCCCAACCCCTCATCCCGGGATGGGGATCTCGTCCTGCCCTGGCCCCCTCCGGGCCCTCTGACGGCCATGGCTGACGAGCTGGCGCACCATGCCGAAGCGGCGCTCCTGCGCCGAGCGCTGGAGCGACACCTGGGGGATGCAACCGCCACCGCCGCGGCCCTGGGCCTCACGGTGCGCGCCCTGGGCCTCCGCCTGAAGGAGCACGGCATCCCGCTGCCTGAGTAGACTGAGAGCGCCAAACAGAACTCCCGAGGAGCCGCGACGATGTCAAACCGCGTGAACCAGCCAGGAAGAGGCCGCACCGCGATGGGGTTCCATCGCGGAAGGCCTCTGACGCCGCTGGGCGCGCGGTTTCACATCGTCCCGAAGGGCTGGGGCGGCGGGCGTCGATTGGCTGCGTCAGCCGCCTCGTCCGTAGGCCCCACTGCGGCCTCCAGCTATCGGCACGCCGTGCGTGCCTCCTGCTCGGCTACGCCTCGCAGAGCCGGAGCCTCCAGCGCCT
>MWBB01000322.1 GCA_002068835.1 Acidobacteria bacterium ADurb.Bin340
TTCCACCTCGATCATGGCCAGGGCGCCGCTGTCCGAGGCGCTGGAAGCCCGCCGGAAGGCCAAGCGCACGGTGCCATCGGGGTTCAGGGTCTGGTCCAGGTTGCCCCCATCGGTGGTGAGGAAATCACCGGGCGTGATGCCAATGAGTTTCAGCTTGGGATCCACCCGCAGGTCCACATATCCGGTGTCCAGCCCCTTCCCGTTGCTGACGAGCAGACTGAGCTGCAGGCGCTCCCCCTTGGCGATGGGCGCCGAGACGGGGGCCAGGAAGAGCACGAGCGCGCCTTCCTCGGGATCCCTCGTCACAGCGGTCTGGAGCGGAAGTTCCGATTTCGTGGTGGTCCGGGTTGCAGGCGTGGTGGGAGCGTCCTTGGGGGCTGCAGGGCCGAGCTCCGGTTTCCCTTCGGGAGCGGCGGGAACGGGGTCTTCATGAACGGCGCCCGCAGGATCGGCCTTGACGGGGGTTTCGGTCTTCGGGGTGAAGATGCCGCTCTTGCTCGCGGCCAGATCGGGATCGAAGGCTTCGAAATCTTCCTGGCCCAGGTCCGCCTGGCGCACCAGCACTGCGCGGATGGTGAGGATCACATCGGTCTTGGCCCGCTGCTTCCGGTTGCTGCCGATGAGCTTGCCGATGACGGGGATGTCGCTGAGGCCCCAGACACCCTGGAGGCTCTTCTGCTCCTCCTCCTTCAGGAGGCCACCGAACACTGCGGTTTCTCCATTCTTCAGGCGCGCAGTGGTCTTGATGATGCGCTGGCCGAGGTCTGGGCGGCCGGCGGTGGATCCGCTTTTGAGGGTCTTGACCTCGCTCTCCAGCTTCAGAGAGACGTCGCCATTGAAGTGGACGCGGGGCTCCACCTTGATCTTCACGCCCACATCCTCGTAGGCGTAGCTGGTCTGGGCGCTGGGGAAGTAGCCGCCTGCCATGTTGCCGCCTGCGGCCCCGGCCCCGGCGCCGGGGGTTCCTCCACCAAAGCCGATGGACGACTGGGTGGTGGAGATCTTCTCGCCGATGTTCACTTCTCCAGGTTCGCCGCTGAGCACGCGGATGTGGGGGTTGGCCACCAGCTTGGCGTCGCCGCTGCTCTTGAGGGCATCCAGCGCGAGACTGGGGAACAGGAAGCGGATGTCGTCGCGGCTGATGCGGATGCCGCCCTTGTTCACGTTGGGGCCTCCCGTGTTGTCCACGGTGGCGCCGATGCGGTAGATGCCCGCGCCGCCCCCGATGCCGTCCGAGGGGCCGAGCACCGGCAGCAGGCCCACCTGCTCCAGGCTGTTCTCGGTGACCTCCAGGAGCTCGAGGTAGACCATGACTTCGGCCTTGGACTTGTCCAGCTGGCTGACGATGCGTTTGGCGATGGTCAGCTCGCTGGGCTTGGCCTTCACGGTGATGGCATTGAGGTTCTTGTAGGGGAAGACCTTCAGGCCCGGCATCAGGTTCTGCAGGAGCGTGCGCACCGTGTCGGGTTCGGCATTGGAGAGGAAGAAGGTCTTGATGAGCTGGTTCTCGAGGTTCTCGCGGTTCTGGGGGGTGTTCTTGAACACCATGATCGTGTTGGTGTCCACCACCCGGTACAGCAGGTCGTTCTGCAGCATCAGGGTGTCGAGGATGCGCTGGAAGGACAGGCCCCGGAGGTCCGCGGAGATCTGCATGTCCTGGAAGGACGTGTGCAGGATGATGCTCACGCCGGAAGCCTTGCTGAGGATGGAAAAGACCTCGCGCAGGCTGACCCGGCGGATGAAGTTGAGATCCGTGCCTTCCAGGGAGCGGGGGTTCAGGAGGATGGCAGGGCGGTCCTCGCCCTTCACCCGCTGGGCCTCAAGGCTTTCCTGGGCTTCGGCCTGGGCCCGCTTCTGGGCGATGGATTCCTCCAGCCGGGCCAGCCAGTCTGCGGCCACGGCGTTGGCCGGTGCGAGCACCACGGCCTTGCGGACTTCCAGGTAGACCTGTTCATCCTGGCCCCGCCGCTGGGCTTCACGGGCCCGCTCCAGGTGGAGGTCGGCGGCGTGGTCGGCGGCTCGGCGATAGCCGATGCGGG
>MWBB01000323.1 GCA_002068835.1 Acidobacteria bacterium ADurb.Bin340
AGCTTGGTGTGCACCCGGCCCGTGAGAGGGTTCACCATCGCAGGCAGGGCATCCACATAGGTGCCCAGCAGCTTCACCAGTTCCCGGTGCCGCAGCAGCTGGGCCGCGATCTCGGCGCCGTGCTTCTGGGCCAGTTCCTGGAGCACTTCTTCATCGGTGCTGGGGGCCTTGGTCTTGCCGGTCACCTTGATGACGGGCAGCTGCAGCTTCTCGAAGAGGATGCGGCCCAGCTGGGCGGGGCTGTTGAGGTTGAAGGGTTCCCCCGCCAGGGCCAGCACCTCGGCCTCCCGCTCCCGGCGCTCGGTGTGCATGGCCTCCGAAAGGCGGGCGAGGACCTCCAGATCCACCCGCATGCCCGTGCGCTCCAGGCAGGCCAGGACTTCCACCAGGGGCAGGTCCACCTCGCGGTAGAGCCGCTGAAGCTGGGGATCCTTCAGGCGCTCCGAAAGGCGGTCGCAGAGCTGCAGGGCCAGGTCGGCATCCTCGGCGGCGTACTGCACCGCCAGGTCGAAATCCGCCTCGTCGAAGCGCTTCTGGCCCTTGCCCTTGCCCACCACCGCCTCGAAGGGGATGGGTCGAACGTCCAGGTGGCGGGCGCTCAGGTCATCCAGGTTGTGGCGCAGGCCCGGCTCCGCCAGGAAGCTCTGCACCATGCTGTCGTCCGCCAGGCCCTTCACGGTCAGGCCGTGGCGGGCCAGCACGATGAGGTCGTACTTGAGGTTCTGCCCGGCCTTGGCGATGGCCGCATCCTCCAGCAGCGGACCCAGCATGCGGCGAACCTCGGCAAAGGGCAGGTTGCGCTCGTCCAGGTAGGGCGCCAGGTCCCGCCAGTAGGCTTCGGGTTCGCCCTGGAGGTCCAGCAGGCTTTCGGGCAGGCCCGATTCCGGCAGCAGGCCCGGCAGGGCGCCTTCGGTGTCGGCGGAGGCGGGCTTCAGGTGCGCCAGGGGCACATAGAGCCCCTCGTGGGCCTTCCAGGCCAGGCTCAAGCCCACCAGGTGGCCCCGGGTGGCCTCCAGCGTGGTGGTTTCCGTATCCAGGCCCAGGCGCCCCGCAGCGCGGCAGGCAGTCACTGCGGCTTCCAGGTCCGCGAGGCTTCGGGCGCAGCGGTAGGTCCGGGCCTGGGGCGCATCCGCTGAGGCCACCGTGAAGCTCTTGGTGAGGGACTGGAATCCGAGGGCCTTGAAGGTTTCCCGGGCCCTGGCCTCGTCCACGCCGCCGTAGCGCAGGTCCACCGGGTGCAAGGGCAGGGCCAGGTCTGTCACCACGGTCACCAGGCGCCGGGTGAGGCTCAGCCAGCCGGTCCCGGGGGCCGTGGCTTCGTCCAGACCCGCCCGCTGGCGAGGCTTGAGCTGCTCCCGGGCCGCCAGAATGGCATCCAGGCTGCCGAACTGCTCCAGGAGCTGGGCGGCGCCTTTTTCCCCGATGCCGGGCACGCCCTTCACGTTGTCGCTGGCATCCCCCAGCAGGGTGAGGAAGTCCACCACCTGCTCGGGCCATACGCCCATGCGGGCCTTCACGCCTTCGCGGTCATACCAGACCTCGCCCTCCTTGGTGTTGAGCACGGTGATGCCGGCGTCGTCGTTCACCAGCTGCAGCAGATCCTTGTCGGGGCTCACGATGACGGCCTTGAGGCCCTGGGCCGCGGCCTCCCGGGCCAGGGTGGCCATCACGTCATCCGCCTCGTAGCCCTGCAGCTCCACGATGGGGATGGAGAGGGCCGCCACCAGGTCGCGGATCAGGGGGATCTGCGGCCTCAGATCCTCGGGCATCTCAGCGCGGTTGGCCTTGTACTCCGGGTAGAGCTCGTGGCGGAAGGTGGCCCCCGACATATCGAACACGCAAGCCACATGGCTGGGCTGGTGCTGGTCCAGCAGCTGGAGCACCAGCCGCGTGAACGTGAGCGCCGCCCCGTTCTTCAGCCGGGGATTGGCGAAGTAGGAACGAAAGATGAAGGCGAAGGTATCGATGAGATAAAGGCGGTCCTCAGCCATGGAGAGCCCCTTCACAGAACGGCGAGGTCTCGCGCATCGC
>MWBB01000324.1 GCA_002068835.1 Acidobacteria bacterium ADurb.Bin340
CGGGCGTAGTCCGCGGCGCTGCCGAAATCGAAGACCACCTCCCGCACCCGGTCGGACAGGTGCTTCAGGCAGCCTTCCCGGCGTACCAGGGCCGTGAACGAAACCTCGGGCCGGTCGTGGAGCAGACGGATGAGTTCCCGACCCACCAGCCCCGTGCCTCCAGCCACCACCACATGCTTCATGCGCTCGTCTCCTTGCTGACCGCCAGCAGCAGCCCCAGCACGGCCAGGGAGGCCATCAGGCTGGTTCCGCCGTAGCTGATGAAAGGCAACGGAATGCCCTTGTTGGGGGCCAGGCTCAGCACCACGCTCATGTTCATCATGGCCTGCACCGTGAGCAGCAGGGTGAAGCCTACCGCGCACAGGCGCAGGAAGGCATCCCTCACCCGCCGCGCGATGCGGAAGCCCCGCCAGAGGACCCCCAGGAAGAGCGCGAGCACCGTCACCGTGCCGAGGAGGCCCATCTCCTCGCCAATCACCGCGAAGATGAAATCCGTATGGGCTTCGGGCAGGTAGTTGAGCTTCTGCATGCTCTTGCCCACGCCCACCCCCACCACGCCCCCGTTCCCCAGGGCGATGAGGCTCTGGATGGCCTGGTGGCCCTTGCCCAGGGGATCGGCATCCGGGTTCAGGAAGCTGGTCACGCGGCCCAGCCGGTAGGGCTTGGACACCACGAAGGCGGTTCCAACCGCCAGCAGCGTGGGAACCAGCACCGCGAAGATCCAGCGGGGCGCTCCGCCCAGAAACACCACCAGCATGCACACGAAGAGGATGAGGAAGGTCGTGCCGAAATCCGGTTCCTTCAGCACGAGTCCCAAGGGCACCGCCAGGATGGCCAGCAGGGTCACCAGCTTCGGAATGGCCTCCTCCTTCCGCGTCCAGGCTTCCTGGTGGCGCACCATCCACCAGGCCGTCACCACCACCAGCAGGGGTTTCAGGAACTCCGAAGGCTGCAGCTGCCAGCCGCCCAGCATGATCCAGCGGTGGGCCCCGTTGCGGGCCGGAAAGAGGAAGACCGCCGCCAGCAGCACCAGGGCCACCCCGAAGGCGATCTGGAGCAGCCGGGGATTCTCCCGCAGGCGCCCCAGATCCGCCTGGCTCAAGGCCAGCATGAGGGCGATGCCGATGAAGCCCGCCACCAGCTGGCGAACCAGGAATGCCGTTGCGGTGCTGCTCTTGAGGCCCGATGCGGAATAGACCCACACCATGCCTACGGCCATGAGCAGCAGGGCGAAGAGCAGCAGCCAGCGGTCAACGGGACGGCGGACATCCGGAGCCATCTACGCACCCTCCCCGGCAGGCCCGTCGAAGGCCTTCAGCAGCCGCGCCGCAGCGGTGGCGGCGGGCATGGAACCGCCCAGCACGGCCTCCTCCAGCTCCGGCAGAAGGGCCTGCACGGCGGCGTGGGCGAAGAAGCGTTCCCGGAGCTGTTCCTCCACCATGGCGCGCATCCAGGAACGTTCCTGGTCCCGCCGCCGCTGGGCGAAAGCGCCCGTGCCGCGGGTGTGGTCCAGGAATGCCTGGATCGTCTGCCAGAGCTCGACCAGGCCCTCGCCCGTGGCCGCAGAGGCCGCCAGGGCGGGGGTGGCCCAGCCTTCGGTGGAAGGCTGCAGGTAGTGGAGAGCCCGCTCGTAGTCGGCGCGGCTCAACAGGGCCAGGTTGCGGCTGGCGCCATCAGCCTTGTTGATGAGCACCGCGTCCGCCAGCTCCACCACGCCCTTCTTGATGCCCTGCAGTTCGTCTCCGGCCCCCGGCGCCAGCACCAGCAGGAAGAAATCCACCATGGAGCGCACCGTCACTTCGCTCTGGCCCACGCCCACGGTCTCCACCAGCACGGCATCGTAGCCCGCCGCTTCGAAGAGCAGGATCGTTTCCCGGGTCTTCCGGGCCACGCCCCCCAGGGCGCCGCCGCTGGGGCTGGGGCGGATGAAGGCGGAAGGATGGGCGGACAGCCGCTCCATGCGGG
>MWBB01000325.1 GCA_002068835.1 Acidobacteria bacterium ADurb.Bin340
GCAGCCGGCCCAGGCCCCGGGTAAGTCGGGCCTGGGCCTGGACCCGATAGGCCTCCGCGATCTCCTTGCCGTCCTGGATCACCTGCCGGGTGCCCGGCTGGAACCAGCGATCGATGTTCTTGCTGATGAAGTTCCGACCCACCAGGAAGAGCAGGAGGCTGGGCAGGATGCCCACGCCGAAGATGGCCAGCACCAGCCTGGAACGGATGCGGGCTCCGAGGATGCCCCGCCGCCGCTCGAACCAGAGCTTGGCGAGGCTCCGGGCCACGATGAAACCCACCGCCGCGATGGCGAGCACGTTGAGCAGGCCCACCGCCAGCAGGGCCCAGCGGCTGGGCGCATCGAGGCCCGTGGCCACCTGGGGGCTCAGCAGCTTGTAGACCCGGAAGATCACCCACACCAGGGCGCCGAGCCCGGCGGCCACGTAGAGGCGCGTCAGCTCGGGATTGCGCGGCGGTCGGGGGGACATGAGGAAAGGCTACCCTGGTTCCCTGGGAGGCAGGATGCAGGCCGACAGCGCTTTGGGAGGTTCGCGGAAGGCCCTGGAGGCCCTGGCGCCGGATGGCGAGGCGGGACAGTGGTCCGAAGTGCAGGTCCAGGGGCTCAGGGTGCCCTGCTGGGAGCGCGCCTTCTGGACCGCCCGCCAGCGTCAGGCCCACAGCCTGCACGAGATCAGCTACCGCGCCTGCTACAAGCCCCAGTTGCCGCGGTGCTTCATCGAAGCGCTGACCGCACCGGACGATCGGGTGCTGGATCCCTTCGGAGGCCGCGGCACCACGGGGCTCGAGGCGGCCCTCCTGGGCCGCCGGGTGGCCTCCAACGATGCCAACCCCCTCAGCGCCCTGCTGTTGGCCCCCCGCCTGGATCCGCCGGACCCGGAAGCCGTGGCCGAGCGGCTCGGCGCCATCCCCTGGCGGACCACCGAACACGATGGGCTGGACCTCTCGATGTTCTATCACCCGGATACGGAAGGGGCGCTGCGGGCCCTGAGGGCCTGGTTCCTGGCCCGGGAAGCCTCCGGTGACCTGGATGCCGTGGACGCCTGGATCCGCATGGTGGCCACCAACCGTTTGACGGGGCACAGCCCCGGCTTCTTCAGCGTCTACACCCTGCCTCCCAACCAGGCGACGAGCCCGAAAAGCCAGCAGGCCATCAACGCCAAGCGGAACCAGACGCCACCCTTCCGGGATGTGCCATCCCTCATCCTGCGAAAGACCCGCCAACTGCTGAAGGATCTGGCTGCCGAAGACCGCGCGCGGCTGAGGGAGACCGGTGCCACCGCCCACCTTTCCACGGGGGATGCCGCAAACCTGCAGGGAATCCCCGAAGCTTCCGTGGCCCTGACCGTCACCAGTCCGCCCTTCCTGGACGTGGTGCAGTACGCCGCAGACAACTGGCTCCGCTGCTGGTTCAACGGACTGGATGCCGATGCCCTGGGCACCCGGCTCACCGTACCCGGCAGCCTTGGCGCCTGGACCCAGGCCATGGGAGGAGTCTTCCGGGAGCTGGCCCGGGTCACCCGCTCCGGCGGCCATGTGGCCTTCGAAGTCGGCGAGGTCAGGAAGGGCACGATCCGCCTGGAGGAAACCATCCTGCCCCTGGGCCTCGCCGTGGGCTTCGAGCCCCTTGGCGTGCTGGTGAACCGCCAGGTTTTCACCAAGACCGCCCACATCTGGGGCGTGGACAACAACGCCCGGGGCACCAACTCCAATCGGATCGCCCTCTTCCGCAAGCCCTGAACCGCTCAGGCGAACAGCTTCAAAAGCTGGTCCAGCTGCTGGAGCACCCGCAGGATGCGGAAGGGCTCCACGGCCAGGAAGTCCACGGCTCCGGCCTCCACGGCCCGGAGCCGCTTGAGTTCGAGATCCTCCTCCGGCCCGGCCACAAGGATGGGCAAGGGGCAGCGCTCCTCCTGGGACAACTGGCGGGTCAGCTCCAGA
>MWBB01000326.1 GCA_002068835.1 Acidobacteria bacterium ADurb.Bin340
CCGCCAGGACCTGCACGAGCGCTTCCGCCTCGCGGCCCTGGAGGCCGGCAAGGCCATCAAGCAGGAAGGCCAGCCCAACCCGCTGCTGCGGCTTCTGGCGGCGGATCCCGCCTGGCGCATGACCGAGCCGGAACTGGCGGAGCTGCTGGATGCCCGCCGCTTCACGGGCCGCGCTGCGGACCAGGTGAAGGCCTTCCTGGCCCGGGAGGTGGCAGAAGCCTTGAAGGGCCACCAGGCCGCCGAAGCGGCCGAGATCCGGGTCTGAGGCGATCCTGATCGGGGACATGCATCGCCATTAGAGGTATCGTGGTGGGGCGCCTCCCGAGCGCCCTGGAGTGACCATGCCCCTGCCCTGGACCCTCGCCGGCCTCTCCCTTTGCCTGGCGGCCCTGCCGGGCCCTGCGCCCCAGACGGGCCTGAAGGCCCAGGCCCCCCTCAAGCCCCAGGACCTCACGCTGGAACAGTTGTACCGGGCCGCGCCCTATGCGGGGCAGAGCGCCCAGGGCGCAGCCTTCAGCTGGGACGGACGCTTCCTGGCCTATCTCTGGAATCCCTATGGGGAGCGGGGCTCGGACCTCTACCTCCACGACACGACCACGGGCCAGACCCGTCGGGTGACTTCGCTGGAGGTCATGAAGGCCTACGACACGCCCGAGGTTCTGGCGCGTTTCCAGAAAAAGGCCGACCAGCAGGATCGGGAGCGGACCGAGGCCCAGGCCCAGATGGAGGCCCAGGCCGCCTACTTGGCCGGGGCCGCGGTGGACCTGGATCGATGGGACCGGGCGGCCCTTGACGCCCTCAAGCAGGAGGCGGCGGCCCGGAAGGCGAAGCAGGAGGCCGAGAAGAAGGCCAAGGCCGAGGCGGCGCCGAAGGGCGCGGACGCGACCGGGAAGCCCGAGGAGGCCAAGAAGGAGGCCAAACCCGAGAAGGAGAAGGAGCTCTGGGAGTGGCGCGATGAGCTCAAGAAGAAGCGGGAGAAGGACAAGCTCAAGCCCGGCGACCTTTATCCCGGCGTGAGCGCCCTCCAGTGGGCCCACAAGAGCCACGAACTGGTCTTCCAGTATCGGGGGGACCTCTTCCGCTGCTGGGCCGCGGAGGGCCGGGTGGAGCGCCTCACCTCCACGGACCGCGCCGAGCGCATCGTGGGCTACATGGCTGGGGACGAAGGCTACCTCTACCAGGACGGCAACAGCGTCGTGCGGGTTGCCTTCGCCAGCGGGCGCCAGGTGCAGGTGAACCGGGAACTCTTCAACCCCGATGACGCGGAAAAGAAGTTCGTCCTCCGGGGCACGGCGCTCTCCGAGGATGGCCAGTGGATGGCCCTGGTGGCCCACGGTGAGGAGGTGAAGGAGGGGGCGCCAGCAGCCCCGGCCCAGCCCGGGCGCAAGGTCCAGATCATGGATTACAGCAAGCGCTTCGCCGAGTCCAAGACTGTGAATCGGGAAGTCTCCGACGACAAGCGCAAGGTCCCCGCCACGGCCCTCTACATCCGCCGCGTGGGCGAAACCCCAACGCCCCAGCCCGAGCCCGTCTTCACCCATCCGGGCGGTGATGTGTGGTTCGAGATGACCTCTGTGGTGTGGGCCCAGGACGGTAGCCGCTACGCCTTCGCCACCTGGGAGCGGGAGCAGGAACTGCTGAGGATCTATCTTGGTTCCGCCAGTGAAACCGCCAAGCCTGAGGTGGTGCTGGAGCGCAAGGGCCAGGTGGGCCACGAAGTCATCACCACCCTGGCGCCGCGCTTCACGCCGGATGGCAAGACCCTGGTGGTGGTGCTGGACGAGGAGGGCTGGCGCCAGCCTTTCGCGCTGGATGTGGCCACCAGGGTTCTGCGCCCCGTGGTGAAGGGCGCCTTCGAGGCCCACACCCTGCTGGGCTTCACCCCGGACAGCCGGTCGCTGTTCCTGGTCTCCAACAAGCTGGATCCG
>MWBB01000327.1 GCA_002068835.1 Acidobacteria bacterium ADurb.Bin340
TCTGACGCTGCACCGCCGCTTCGAGGGTGGGCACCGCATCCAGTTCAGCTACAGCTACGGCGACCTGCAGGGCAATACGGAGGTGGGCAGCGTGGCCACCGCCTCCGGCAAGGACACCGGCTTCGCCGCCATTCCCAGCCTGCGGGAGGACTACCGGCTGGATCGCTCCTGGGGCCCCCTCAACGAACAGGTGCGCCACGTCCTCAAGAGCTTCGGTTCTCTCGCCCTGCCCGCCCGGTTCGAACTGTCCTGGGCCTTCCAGATGCGCTCCGGGCTGCGCTACAGCCGCCTGGTGGCCCTGGGCGGCGACAACATCCTCGCCCCGGGCGCCACCCGCGGCGATCAGCAGCTCCCGAGGGTCACCACCCTCGATCTGGCGATCTCCCACCACCTCCGGGTGGGCCCCGTAACCTGGCGTTGGGCCGTGGATCTCCTCAACGCCACCAACCAGCAGCCCCTGGTCTCGGTGGCCAACGTCGGTCCCGCGGTCGCCGCCGGCAACCACCTCCAGCCCCGGGTCTGGCAGCTCAGCATCCGAGCCAGTTTCTGATGGTCCACCTCCGCCAGGGACTCGGTCCCGCCCTGGCGGAGCTGTGCCGCCGCTATGAAACCCCGGAGGCCCTGGCTGCGGATCCCCTGTCCGAAGTGCTGGGCTACACGGATCCCGCAGACCGGGAAGTGGCCGCCTGGGTGGCCGCCCACCTGGCCTATGGCCGGGTCGCTCCCATGCGGGGAGCCATCCGGAGGGCCCTGGCCCCGCTGGGATCCCATCCCGCCGAGGCTCTGCGGGCATCGAGTCCGGAGTCCACCGGGATCCGCCTGTCCCGGGCGCTGGAAGGCTGGCGCTGGCGTTTCCACACGGGCGAAGACCTGGCCCACTGGCTCCTGGCGTGGCAGCGGATGGATGCCGAACAGGGGAACCGAGGATTGGAAGACGTGTTCCGCCCCCGCGAGGGACGGTCCGCAGACACGCTCCTGTCGGAGCTCGTCCAGCGGCTCCGCCAGGAACTGCCCTCGACCCGGGGCCTCCGCTTCAACCTCCCGGACCCTCTGGAAGGCGCCGCCTGCAAGCGCTGGAGGATGTTCCTCCGCTGGATGGTCCGCACCGGGTGGCCCGATCTGGGCCTGTGGCGCAGTCATCCCACCTCGGACCTGGCCATCCCGCTGGACACCCATGTGGCCCGGGTTTCCCGTTTCCTGGGATTCACCCGGCGGACCACCGCCGATGCCCGAACCGTGGGAGAGATCACCGAGGCCCTCCGCACCTTCGATCCGGAGGACCCCCTCCGGTTCGATTTCGGCCTCTCCCATCTCGGCATCCTGGGCCACTGCCCCGGCTCCCGCCGCATGCCCGGCTGCGCCCCCTGCCCCCTGGCGCCGGTGTGCCGGGCGCGGTGATCTTCCGCACACTCCAGGCCTGCGGAGGTTCCAGATCACTACACTGGTGGAGGTCGCCTGAGCGGCCCGCGGCCTCCGAAGAGTCCGCTGACGCGGGGAACGATGCCATCGTCGCCCCGGCACCGCTTCACCCTGGGCCCACTGACCTGCGGCGGCCACGCCCTCCGTCCGCGCACCGAGGAGACTCCACCCATGATCATCCTGACCCTGAACGCGGGATCCAGCTCCCTCAAGTTCAATGTCATCAACATGGAGACCGAAAGCTCCATGGCAGACGGCATCGCCGAACGCATCGGTCTGAAGGACGGCTTCATCCGCTGGACGATCCAGGGAGAGAAGGGGCGCCTGGAGTCCGACATGAAGGATCACCGGGAAGCCCTGGGGCACATCCTGGAGAAGCTGAACACCACGGTGCTGGTGGGTCAGACCGTGGCAGGGGTGGGACATCGCGTGGCCCACGGCGGTCCCAACTTCGGCGATCCCGTGGTGATCACGCCCCACATCCTGAAGGAGATCGAGGAACT
>MWBB01000328.1 GCA_002068835.1 Acidobacteria bacterium ADurb.Bin340
GCGTGGCGCCCTCCTTGGGGTTGAGCCGGACCCGGGGCTGTTTGCGGCGCTCCCGCAGTTCCAGGTCCTCCGGGAGATCCAGCACCACGAGGCCCGAACGCAGTTCCGCCACCCGCGCACTGGCCCCGATCCTCAGGCCCTCGTGGTACAGCAGCAGATCCACCTTGCTGCCCCGTTCTCCCGAAAAAGGCGTGCTCAGATGCAACGCCATCGTTCCCGCCTCTTCGTCCAGCGACTGGAGGGTGGCCTGGAGATCCACCTTCCGGCCATCCCGCAGGAACAGGGGGCTCCGCACCCGCTGGGCATCCTCCAGGTAGGCGAGGACCAGCTCGCTGTTGCCACCGGGCTTCCTGTCCTTGCTGAATCCGAAGAGAGCCATGATGGGCTTGCATCGTCCCCGAACGGCCCCACCTTGAACTTCGCCCGCTTCGGGGCTGATCCGCTACACTCGAAACCATGACCGAACGCCCCCTCCGCTGCTTCCTCCTTGCCCACCAGAGCCCTCAGGACCCGGAGGAGATCGTGGTGGACCATCTGGCAGAACTGGGCGAACTGGTGCGGGCCTGCGGGTGGGAGGTGTCCGGCAGCCAGATCCTGCGCCGCCCCCGGCTCGATCCCCGCACCTTTTTCGGCAAGGGCCAGTTGGCCGATGCCGCCGATCAGGCCCGTCGGCTGGGCGCCACGCAGTTCGTCTGCGATGACGAACTGAGCGGCAGCCAGGTGCGCAACATCGAGAAGGCCACCGGCCTTTCCTGCCTGGAACGCACGGGCCTGATCCTCACCATCTTCGAGCTGCGGGCCAAGAGCCGGGAGGCCCGGGCCCAGGTGGAACTGGCCCGCTTCGAGTACGAACTGCCCCGATTGAAGGGTGCCTGGACCCACCTGGAGCGCCAGGTGGGCGGCGTGGGCGTGCGCGGCGGCCCCGGCGAAACCCAGATCGAGGTGGACCGCCGCATGACCCGCCAGCGGATCGGCCAGCTCAAGAAAGAACTGACCCACCTGGAGCGGGTGCGGGAAACCCAGCGACAGGGCCGCGCCCCCGGCATCCCCCGCATCGCCCTGGTGGGCTACACCAACGCCGGCAAGACAAGCCTGCTGAAGGCCCTCACCGGCGAAGGCGAGCCCCAGGACATGCTCTTCGCCACCCTGGACACCACCACCCGCAAGGCCTGGCTGGGACACGACCCCGAGACCCAGGAACCGCGTCATGTGCTCGTCTCCGACACCGTGGGCTTCATCCGTAAACTGCCCCACCAGCTGGTGGCCGCCTTCCGCAGCACCCTGGGCGAGGTCCGCACCGCGGACGCCCTCCTGGTGGTGGCGGACGCCGCCCATCCTGATGTGGAGGACCACCTCAAGGTGGTGGGCACCACCCTCCGGGAGCTCGGCTGCGCGGAGCAGCCGCGCCTGCTGGTGCTGAACCAGGCGGACCGCCTCACCCCGCCGCAGCGCCTGGAGCTCAAGCGCCGCCATCCCGCCGCGGCCCTCACCTGCGCCCTCACCAAGGAAGGCCTGGATGATGTCCGGGGCTGGCTGCTGGACCTGATCCCCGGCCCGGCCCAACCCCGGGAGCTGGAGGACTGGGAGCGGGAGGAGGCGTCGGCGGCGCCCCTGGGCTGACCTTCAGCCTTCGGCCGAAGGTTCCTCGGCGACGGGCGCGGCCTCGGATTCAACCTTCTGCCGAGGCAGCCAGGCGGTGCCGGCCGCCAAGCCCAGGGCCAGGATCAGGCGCAGGACCAGGAACTGGCGGGCCAGGCCCGCGGCCTTGCCCCAGGCCACCGGATCGGCGGGGGCGCTGGCGTGGGCCAGGGCCAGCCGGGGGCCCATGATGGCCACGCTGGCAAAGCACACGAGCAGCGCCGCCAGGGCCGCGGCGCTCCATAGCCGCAGGAGTCCGATGGGGGTTCCATCC
>MWBB01000329.1 GCA_002068835.1 Acidobacteria bacterium ADurb.Bin340
CGGCGCTGGCACGGAGCACCGCCTCGCCCACCTGGGCGCTGCGGCGCTCCGGGAACACCACGCCATCCACGCCCGCGGCAGCCGCGCTCCGCAGAATCGCGCCGAAGTTGTGGGGATCCGTGATGCCATCCAGGGCAATCACCAGGGCTCCATCCGGTTTGCTCCGAACCGCTTCCAGCACCGATTCCAGGGGCTCGAACGCCACTTCGGCGCCTTCGCCCAGAACGCCCTGGTGGCGCTGGCCCTGGGCCCGGCGATCCAGGCTCTCCATGGGCTCCCGGTGCACGGTCACGCCCTGGGCGCGGGCCTCCTGGCGCAGGCGGGCGAGGCGCTCCCACACCTGGGGCGCCAGACGCAGGGTCTGCAGCTCACCTCGGCTCAAGGCCTCTTCGCAGGCGTGGGGACCCAGGTATCGCATTGACCTAGAACGATTTGCGGTAGCCGATGGCCCACAGGTGCCCCATGCCCTCCACCCGCGCCAGGGTGCCGGAAGGCCGATAGCCCGAGATGTCCCACTGGCCATCCACCCTGCGGGTGTCGAGGTCCCGGCTCTGCCGGAACTGGTAGCCCACGCTCAGTTCTCCGCCCCAGAGGGCATAGCCCACGCCGGCCGAGAATCCAGCGCTGGAGGCGCCCCCCAGAAGAGGGGAGATGCTCTGGGGTTCGAGGGCTGCGGGATCCAGGCTCAGGCCGCCCCGCAGAACCCATCGCTTGCCCACCAGGAACTCGCCCATCAGGCTGCCGCCGAAACCGCTGCGGAAGGCCAGGGGCGCTCGGGGACTGCGCACCAGACCGCTGGGGGTCCGGAGGGTTGGAAGATCCGGAAACTCCATGCTGGAGGCGCCGACGAAGCGCAGATCCGCCTCCCAGGTGAAGAACTGGTTCAGACGCTGACGAACCCCCACGGAGGCTCGTCCCGGCAGCACCAATCGTCCACGCCCCGCGATGGGAGTGCTGGCGCCCAGCAGTGCGGCACCCTTGCTTTCCATGCCCGAGGGCGCGGATCCGAAACCATCCTGGCCGTAGAAGCTCGGAGCCCCGTAGATCGCCACCTCGGGCGTGAGATCAGCCTTCATCGGCCCCTGCACGGCGCCCGCCACGGTCCAGCGGGGGCCCAGGGCCCATCGGAAGCCGAGGCTCGCGGACGGAACCGTCTTCTGGCCTTCCTGAAGCAGTTCCGTTTCCACCAGTCCCAAGGCCGTATTCGTGGCCGAAACCGGCAGGGCCGGATCCACCGGCACCACGGCACGCAGCGCGACCCGTTCATCGAGGGACAGGCGCGCGAACCCCACGCCCAGGCCCACAGAGAAGTCCGGGCGGATGGCCCATGCGAACTGCGCCTCGAGCCTGTGGGCTGAAAGATCCAGGGCCGATCCGCTGAAGCGCAAGCCGCCTTCCCGCGGCAGTTCGCCCTGCCGGAGGAAAGGCGTATCCAGCTTCAGTCCCAGGGCGAAGGATTCCCCCAGGCTCCAGAAGGCCCCCAGGGCTGCCACCGCACGGTTGCGGTCGTCGGTGTATAGGGTTCGGCTGTTCGACTGGAGGGTGGACTGTCCCGATGCGGAAGCCATGCCGCCGGCGAGGTAGGCGCCGCCCTTCCCCGGAAGGGTCACGAGCAGGGCCGGATTCAGGGCCGCGGCCTCCAGGCTGCGGCCGTAGGCCACGCCGGCGCCGGAGCGGGCGATCCCCACGGGGTCACTGGCTGGCAGCCAGGGGCTCTGGGCCCTCAGCGGTACGCCCGCCATCACGGCCAAGGCGGCCAGTCCCATCCATCCACGCCTGTGGGTCATGCGGTTTCCTCCGTGCAGGGTCCAACCACCTTCAAATGGCGAAGAGCCCCGCCAGGTTCAAAACGAAGGTCCAGGATCGCCGGATCCCCGCCGCCGACCAAGGCCAATTGTGGAAACCC
>MWBB01000330.1 GCA_002068835.1 Acidobacteria bacterium ADurb.Bin340
CTGGCCCCCTTCCAGGTGGTCCACGCCTTCCTCTCCCCCGCCCCCATGCCTCGCCTCTGGGCCAAGGCCTGCGCGGAAATGCGCCCCGGAACCCTGCTGGTGAGCCACACCTTCGAGATCCCCGGGGTGGCGTGGGAGGCCCGCCTCCCCTTGCCGGGGCGCCCCGGGGCCGCCCTGCTGCTCTACCGCATCCCCTCCCGGGACGAGAATCAAGTGGCCGGGCCCCCGGCCGAAGGTTAGAGAGAGGGCGAACGCATGTTTTTCATCATTGGCCTGATCGTTGCCGTGGGTGCCGTCCTGGGCGGATACCTCATGGAGGGCGGCAGCATCCCCGTGCTGCTCCACCCGCTGCCAGCCGAGGGCACGATCATCTTCGGCGCCGCCCTGGGCGCCTTCCTGGCGGGCAACCCGATGCCCGTCATCAAGGCGGTGGCAGGCAACCTCACCAAGCCCCTGAAGGGTTCCAAATACACCAAGGCCGTGTACATGGAATCCCTGATGATGCAGTACGAGGTCTACGTGAACATCAAGAAGGGCGGTCTGCTGGCCCTGGAACAGGATGTGAACGATCCGCACAGTTCCAGCATTTTCAAGAAATACTCCACCATGCTGAACGACCACCATGCGCTGGATTTCTTCTGCGATTCCATGAAGCTGCTCATCAACGGCAGCGCCAAGATCGACGAAATCGACCAGATCATGGAGATGGACCTGGACGTGCACCATGCGGAATCGGCGGCGCCGGGCGCTGCCGTCAACACCCTGGCCGGTTCGCTGCCGGCTTTCGGCATCGTGGCGTGCGTCATGGGCGTGGTCATCACCATGGGCTACCTGGACCAGCCCCCCAACGTCATCGGAAGCAAGGTGGGCGCCGCCCTCGTGGGCACGTTCCTGGGCATCTTCCTTTCCTACGGAATCTTCGAGCCCCTGGCCAAGAACATCGACCAGGTGAACCAGACCGAAGGCCACTTCTTCAACGCCCTCCGGGCAGGTCTGGTGGCCTTCGGCAACGGCGCCGCGCCGGTGACCGCCGTGGAATTCGCCCGCCGGAACATCCCTTCCACCGAGCGCCCTGGATCCCAGGAGCTGGAGGAGGTGGTGAGGCAGATCAAACCACGGTGATGCAATGCCTCGTTCCGATGACGGCCCTCTCCACATCCAGGCACCTCGAAACCGCCGCAGGCGGTTGTCGAGTGGAGGTGGTGAGGCAGATCAAGCCATGGTGACGTGATGGCCGAGCAGCAGCCTGAGGTCAAGATCGTCGTCAAGAAGAAGAAAGGCGGCCACGGCGCCGCCCACGGCGGAGCCTGGAAGATCGCCTACTCCGACCTGATGACGGCCATGATGGCCTTCTTCCTGCTGATGTGGCTGCTCAACAGCAGCAGCTCCACCACCAAGGCGGGCCTGGCGGGCTACTTCCAGCAGGGCGAAGCCTTCTTCACCACCGCGGAGGGCAAGGCCATCCTGGACGCTCATGGGAAAGGCATCCTGCCGGGTGGCCGTGGCATGTCCCCCCTGCCCGGAGAAGGAGGCGAAGGGGCCGAGGATCCCGTGGCCAAGGAGCAGGAGCGGGAAGCCATGGAGCGCACCGCCCGCGCCATCGAGGAGGCCTTCGCCGAGGACAAGCTGCTGCAGGCCTTCCAGGATCAACTTTCCCTGGATTTCACCGACGAGGGCCTGCGCATCCAGATCCAGGACAAGGCGGCTCAGGTGCTCTTCGATTCGGGAAGCGCCACCCTCAAGCCCTACACCCTCTCCATCCTCAAGGAGATCGCCCAGGAACTTGGCAAGCTGCCCAACCATGTGGTGATCGGGGGCCACACGGACGCGATGCCCTACGCAGGGCAGGCCTACACCAACTGGGAGCTGAGCTCTGAACGGGC
>MWBB01000331.1 GCA_002068835.1 Acidobacteria bacterium ADurb.Bin340
CGGGGACGATCTCGCCGATCGTCGGAGGTGTCTTCATCGCCAGCAGGGCGGCGGCATGCCGCTGGGAGGGGGAGACGTTGGGCCCTCGCTGGAAGAGGCGCATGCGCTGGATATCGTCCCCCAACGAGGACTCCACGGAGGCCACCCGGAAAGCGCCCTCCGGTCCCGGCTGGAGGGCCACCACCTCCCGCGCCCCAGGATCCACGGGCGGAAGGCGGAAGGTCCGCAGGACCTGGCCCGTGTGGTTGTCCAGCAGGAAGCCGCGCCCCCGGTGGTGGAGCAGCAGCAGGCCCGCGGGACTCCGGGCCCAGCGCCAGCCATCGCGTTGGAGATCCTCGTAGCCCGGCAGGGGTTCCGTGCGGGGCTTGGCCTGGCCAGGGCTGCGGACCACTCGCCAGGGGCCTTCCGGCGCCAGGTCCACCAGGCGATCGAAGACGAGGTTTTTCGACGCGTCGATGCGGTACCGGGCCAGGGGGCTCACCCGGTCCCCCTCCCAGAAGAGGGTTCGGCCCAGGACCAGCAGGGTGCCATCCCCCAGCGGGTGGATGCGTTCGGGTCCCAGCCAGCTGCGGCCATCCTCCCGGAAGGTGGCCAGGACCTCCCAGGTCTTGAAGTCCCGCGAGATCCAGAGGTGATGCCGGGCGTTCTGGTAGGCCTCGTCCAGAACCCGATTGGGGAAGCTCCAGGCCCTCCGGCCGAGGTCGGGGAAGTGCCAGGCCGGGTGGTCCTGGAAGCCATAGGCCAGGGCCACGCCGTTCCAGTAGGTCAGGCGGACGTAGCGTGCGCCGGGGGGTGGCGGCAGGGTGGCCTGAAGGCGACCCTGGCCATCCCAGCGTTCGAGGGCCATGGTTTCGGCAAAAAAGCTTGGTACGGTGGCCACTGTGGAACCTTCCCAGACCTGCAGTTCCCGATCCTGGGCGGCCAGGGGGAAGGTGGCGAGAAGGGCGAGGAGGAGGCGCTTCATGGCGGACCTCACCGGAGCGCCACGGAGAAGCTGGCCCGGTGGCCGCCGGTGATCCGCTCCAGGCGCAGGTCCCCGGGCCGCCGCAGGCGCTCCCGGAGGTTGGCCAGGGCGGTGCCGGTGCCGGGTTCGGCGCCGATGCCGTTGCCCGGGTCCTCCACGGCCACGGTGAGGCGGCGGCCTTCGGCCTGGGCCCAGATGCGCACTTCGCCGCCCGCCTCCCGGGGCGCCACGCCGTGCTTCACGGCGTTCTCCACCAGGATCTGCAGGGCCAGGGCGGGCACCGGCGCCTCCAGCAGCTCTTCAGGAACGTCCACCCGCACCCGCAGGCGCTCCCCAAGCCGGGCCTGCTCCAGCCCCAGGTAGTCCTCCACGAACGCCAGTTCCTCGCCCAGGGGCACCGTGGGCCGCTCGCTGCGCTCCAGCACCTGGCGGAAGAGCCGGGCCAGGCGCTCCAGGTTGCCCTGGGCCTCCCGGGGGGCCGTTTCGATCTGGGCGTGGAGCGTGTTCAGGGCGTTGAAGAGGAAGTGGGGCGCCAGCCGCGACCGGAGCACCGCCTCCCGGGCCTCCCGCAGGCCCCGCTGGGCCTCCAGCCCCAGACAGATTCCCTCGACCATCAGCACCGCCAGGAAGAGCCAGATGGGCCCGGCGAACCAGATCATGTCGTTGTTCAGGTGGGTGTGCAGCCAGCCGCCCCACACGGGCAGGCCCTGGGACAGGAAGCCATGCCCCCAGGAGGGAAGCAGCAGGGGCTGGGTGGTGCGGAGGACCACCACCAGCCCCATGGCCCCCAGGCCCAGGGCCAGGAAGGCCCAGCCGGCGCCGAAGCGGCGCTGCACCCAGCGCCGCAGCAGGGCCACGGCGCACCAGGTGAGCCCGAGCCCTGCCGCGAAGAGGCCGAGGCGGGT
>MWBB01000332.1 GCA_002068835.1 Acidobacteria bacterium ADurb.Bin340
CCAACCGATCGGGCGGAACCGCCAGGGCGATGCCCGCAAGACAAGGCATCCCGGCCCCGAAAAAGGCCTCCAGGGTGGCCTTCAGCAGGGGACGCCCCCCCCAAAGGCGGAACTGTTTAGGCACCCCGCCCCCCAGGCGGAGTCCCTGCCCGCCTGCCGGAACCAGCAGGTAGCTATCGCCGACGGGTGATGAAAGGTTCGACACCGCGATCCCCAAAGAGCCGCTGGAGATCCTCAGCGGCCTTCTTGGCATCCGTCAGCCGGGTATAGACCCCCACCCGGACCCGATGCACGGTTCGACCATCGGGAAGCTTCGCTTCATGGAGCGAGATTTCCGAGAAGGAGCGCTCCAGTTCACGGACCAGGCGGGTGGCGTTGTCCGGATCCGAGAGGGAAGCCACCTGGATGGTGTAAGGATCCCCCATGTCCACCGTGGCATCCGAAGGCGCCGGCCGACCATCGGGAGTCACGGGCCGCACGCGCACCTTGGCCGTCCCCCGTCCGATGAATCCAAGTTCCCGGGCGGCCCGACGGGAGACATCCACGATCCGCCCCCGGATGAAAGGCCCCCGGTCATTCACCCGGACAATCAGGCTTCGCCGGGTTTCCAGGTTTTCGATCTCCACATGGCTTCCCAGGGGCAGCGTGCGATGGGCACAGGTGAGCCGCTCCGGATCAAAGATTTCACCATTGGCCGTAGGACGCCCCTCGAAGCCATCTTCAGAACTGCCGTACCAGCTCGCCTCGCCCACTTCCGCGAAGCCCGGAGCCGAAAATCCCGATTCTCCGCGAGGGTTACCGCCTTTCGGAGGCACCACCACCTGCGGCCGCGTGCAGTGCAGGCTGAAGAAAACGGCCACCAGGGCAGCAGCGTAGCGTGTGACGCCCCGGACCTGCCGCAGGAAGCCGCCATGAACCAACCGTCGTTCCAGGTCGACCACGGGCTGGAACCCCACCTGGATGTCGTGGACCCAGATGTTGAAGGTACGACTCCAGTTGGATGGGATCGGTGGCTCGAACGCCATATCACCTCGGAGATCCAGGCCCAGCAGGCCAATCCCGACAGTCTAGCCTTTTTTTTCGCTTTGTAAAGCAGCTTCCGCGAAATGCCTTAGACCGTTGAGCTATCTGTTGACCCGAGACTCCATAACACCTTCACACTTCGTGAAGCAGACCGTCACGACAGCTACTGGCGCTCGGAAAGCTCATCCAGGCGGAAGGCCTTCGGCCGGTTGCCACCGGCCCGGAAGGCCGAAGGCAGGCTGGGAATGTGCCGTTCAGCAGCGGCCCGGGTGGCAAAGGACCCCAGGAAGAGCTGGTAGCAACCCCGCCCATCCCTCAGCACCAGAGGCAGCACCCAGAGATCCGGATCCCGCTCGGGGAAAAAGCCCACGGCCTTGCGCAGGGTGTCCGTCTGGCAGGCGATTTCAAGGCGCAGGGTCCAGGTGCCGGGTTTCAAGGTTCCCCGGAACGCCTGCCCCTGGCGGGCCGCCAAAGCGAGATCCCCTTTTCTCAGGGCCTGGCAGCGATCTGCGGCCGAGTAGGCCAGAGGGGTCTCCCGCGCCTCTGGCGCAGGGGGCGCCGGAGGTTCCGGGGCGGACGAATCCGTGGGGACGGTCGCAGGCAATGCAGGCTGGGAGGCCGGCGGTTCGGCAGACGGTTCAGGAACCGAGGCTGCGGGGGCCATCGGCGCAGGACCGGGCGTCCTCCCCACCCAAAGGCCCTTCAGGCTGTACCAGCCCCCCAGGCCCAGGAGTCCCAGCCCCAGCACACCCGCCAGAACCCAGGTGCGCCGCCGGGGAGGCACGGAGGGCTCTTCTTCCAGCATCGGGGGCACGACTGCGGCGGGTTCATGCCCAAGGGTGCCCG
>MWBB01000333.1 GCA_002068835.1 Acidobacteria bacterium ADurb.Bin340
CTGCTGGTGGATGACGCCATCGTGGTGGTGGAGAACGTGGAGCGGGTGATGACCGAAGAGGGGCTGCCGCCCTGGGAGGCCACCCGCAAATCGATGGACGAGATCCAGAGCGCGCTCATCGGCATCGGCCTCACCCTCTCGGCCGTGTTCGGGCCCATGATCTTCTTCCCGGGCTCCACAGGCGTGATCTACCGCCAGTTCTCCGTGACGGTCATCGCCTCCATGATGCTTTCCGTGGTGGTGGCCCTGGTGCTCACCCCGGTGCTCTGCGCCACGCTGCTGAAGCCCGTGGAGAAGGGCCACGAGGCGGCGGAGTCGGGCTTCAAGCTCCTGCGCCCCTTCTTCCTGTGGTTCGACCGCCAGTTCTACCGGGCCCGGGACCTCTACACGAAATACGTGGCCTTCATCATGGGGCGCCGGGCCCGCTTCGGCGCCGTGTTCCTGGCGCTGCTGGCGGCCATGGGCCTGCTGTACTACCGCATGCCCACGGGCTACCTGCCGGATGAGGACCAGGGCAGTCTGATGACCATGATCCAGCTTCCTGTGGGCAGCACCCTGGAACAGACCGAGGCCATCGTCCAGCAGGTGCAGCGCCACTTCCGGGAGGACCAGAAGGATGCGGTCGAGGCGGTCATGGGCGGCGCCGGTATGGGATTCGCAGGCAGCGGCCAGAACCAGGCCATGATGTTCGTGAAGCTGAAGGACTGGGAGCTCCGCCAGAAGCCGGGCCTGCGGGCCAAGGAGGTGGCCGCCAAGGCCATGCGGACCTTCGCGGGCATCAAGGGGGCGATCATCTTCACCTTCCCGCCCCCGGCGGTGACGGAGCTGGGCAACGCCACGGGCTTCGACTTCATGCTCCAGGACCGGGGCGATTTCGGCCACGAGAAGCTCACGGCGGTGCAGAACCAGCTGCTGGGCATGGCCGCCCAGGATCCCCGCCTGGCGCGGGTCCGACCCAACGGCATGGCGGATGTGCCCCAGTACAAGGTGGACATCGACTGGGAGAAGGCGGGCGCCCTCGGTGTGCCCATCAGCTCGGTGCAGAGCTACCTCTCCGCCGCCTTCGGCAGCCAGTACATCGGCAACTTCGTGCAGAGCGGCCGGGTGAAGCGGGTGTACACCCAGGCCGATGCCCCCTTCCGCACCGCGCCCGAGGACCTGAACCGCATCCATGTGCGCAACAAGCAGGGCGGCCTGGTGCCGTTGTCGGCCCTCGCCACGGGACGCTGGGTCTACGGTTCGCCCCGGCTGGAGCGCTACAACGGTTTCCCCGCCATGAACATCCAGGGCGAACCGGGCCCCGGCTACAGCACGGGCGATGCCATGAAGGCCATGGAAGAGATCGTGCGCAAGCTGCCCACGGGCGCCAGCTACGAGTGGACGGGCCTCTCGTACCAGCAGCGCATGTCGGAATCCCAGGCGGGCCTGCTGTACGCCTTCTCCATCCTGGTGATCTTCCTGGTGCTGGCGGCCCTCTACGAGAGCTGGACCGTGCCCATCACGGTGCTGCTGGCCCTGCCGCTGGGCGTGATCGGCGGCGTGGTGGCCTCCAGCACGCGGGGCATGGCCAACGATGTGTACTTCCAGATCGGCCTGCTGACGGTGCTGGGCCTCACCACCAAGAATGCGATCCTCATCGTGCAGTTCGCCAAGGCTCACATGGAGCAGGGCATGGATCTGGTGGCGGCCACGCTGGAGGCCTCCAAGCTCCGGCTGCGGCCCATCCTGATGACCTCCATCGCCTTCGGCTTCGGCGTGCTGCCCTTGGCCCTGGCCAGCGGCGCCGGGGCCGGCGCCCAGCGGGCCATCGGCACCAGCGTTCTGGGGGGCATGATCACGGGCACCTTCCTGGCCGTGTTCTTC
>MWBB01000334.1 GCA_002068835.1 Acidobacteria bacterium ADurb.Bin340
TGGGCCGGAACCTCCCCGAGCCGGTCCCGCCACTCCCCCGAAGCCTTGAGGAAATCGCCTTCCGTGGGGTAGTTGCGGGCCAGCCCGGGGTTGTCCTTGTACAGGGTCCGGGCCCCGGCCTCGGTGCGCAGCGCCTCCACATCCTTCACCATCTCGGCCCACACCTGATCCATGGCAGACGTGCCCCGGCTGACGCCCCACCAGATGAGTCCGCCGCAGGTGGCCATCAGGAGCAGCACCGCGACGCCGCACCCGGCCAGGATCTTGCCCCACAGCGGCATGCCGGCCTTCCGCACCGGGGCTCCGCCGTCATCCCAGCTCATGTTCGCCATGGCTTTCAGAGGAGGTTGCTGGCCAGTTCGGCCAGGGCGGACCGCTCACCCTTCATCAGGGTTACGTGTCCGGACAGTTCCAGGTGCTTGAAGTGCTCCGCCAGATAGCTGAGCCCGTTGGTGGAGGCATCCACATAGGGGTTGTCGATCTGGTAGGGATCGCCCGTCAGCACCACCTTGGCCCCGTCCCCGGCCCGGGTCAGGATGGTCTTCACTTCGTGGGGCGTCAGGTTCTGGGCCTCATCCACGATGATGTACTGGTTGGGAATGCTGCGCCCCCGGATGTAGGTCAGGGGCTCCACGCTCAGGTAGCCGCCTTCCTCCAGCTGGGCCACCGTCATGCTGGAACGGCGCCGCATCTCGGTGTTGGCCCCCACGATGAAATCCAGGTTGTCGTAGATGGGCTGCATGTAGGGCCGGAGCTTCTCGCCCACATCGCCCGGCAGGAAGCCGAGGTCCCGCCCCATGGGCATGACGGGCCGGCTCACCAGCAGCTTGTTGTAGCGCTCGTCGTCCACCACCTGCTGCAAGCCCGCCGCAATGGCGAGCAGGGTCTTGCCCGTGCCCGCCTTGCCCAGCAGGGTCACCACCTGCACCGAATCATCCAGCAGCAGTTCCAGGGCGAACTGCTGCTCACGGTTCCGGGCCTTGATGCCCCAGGGCGGCAGTTCCATCCGGCGGAGGGGCATGACCCGCCCTTCGGGACCGTGGAAACGCCCCAGAGCCGTGTGGTTCTCGTTGGCTTGATCCACCAGGGTCACGAACTGGTTGGGATGGAGCGGCCGCAGGTCATCCTGGGGCACGCCGCCCTGGTAGAGCAGGTCCAGCGCCACCGGATCCACCTCCCAGGTGGCCGTGCCCGTGTAGAGGCCGTCCATCTCCACCCGGTCCGTGGTGTAGTCCTCGGCCAGCAGGCCCATGGCATCGGCCTTGATCCGCAGGTTGGTGTCCTTCGTCACCAGGACGACCTTTTCCTTGCGGGCGTTCATGAGCTCCTTGGCGCAGGCCAGGATCTGGTTGTCCGCCTTGTGCTTGTCCAGCGCGTAGAAGCCCAGGTCCGCCTGATGCGGGGCGACATCCACCTTCAGGGTGCCCCCGCCATCCATGGTCACGCCATCGCTGAGATTGCCCTTGACCCGCAGGCGATCCAGCCCCCGGGACAGACTCCGGGCATTCCTCCCGATTTCCGTCTGGTCCTTCTTGAAGGAATCGATCTCCTCGATCACCACGATGGGAAGAACCACATCGTGCTCCTGGAAATGGAAGATCGCCTGGGGATCGTGGAGCAGCACGTTGGTGTCCAGCACGAACACCTTCTTGGGGGAAGCAACCATGGAGGCTCCTGAAAGTGCTAGGTACGAAGCCTAGCACCAAGAACCCTGGCGAGGCCCCTTTGGCCTCGCATTGCGATGCTAAGATGGGCCTCTCCCGGAGGAGAATCATGCGCCTGACCGTCCTCGGCCTCGCCCTCGCCACCCTGGCCACCGCCGCCCCGCCGGTGAAGCCGCCCGTCACACGCAAGCTCGA
>MWBB01000335.1 GCA_002068835.1 Acidobacteria bacterium ADurb.Bin340
GAACAGGCGTGGATCCACGCCACGAAGTGCACGGAGCGCCGGGTTGGATACAACCTGACAACCTGCGTGGATTCCCCCAATCGGGGGAAGAAGATGTCGAAAGAGGCTTGCGCCAAGATGAGCAAAGCGGGGAGGGGAAAGAAGAAACCCCCCTTCACCGAAGAGCACAAGGCCGCTATCAAAGCAGCTTGGGAGCGGCGGCGGTTGACCCCCGTGTCTGAGGAAACCCGGAAGCGCCAATCAGAAGCACGGAAAGGGAAGCCCAGGCCTGCCAGCTTCTTGGAGAAAATGACCGGGCGCAAGAACACCGATGCCACAAAGCAGCGAATGCGGGAGGCCACTCTTCGGACGATGGCCGAGGGGCGCCACAACGCCTTCAAGGCCAAGTCCGAAGAGTAGAAATCCATGGGCTACTCCAGACCCTGGGCCACACCCAGGAGCTTCTCGGTATCGGTCACGGCGGCTTCCAGGCTCGCCAGGGCGGACTGCAGGTCGGTGGTCAGGGTTCCGGCCAACTCAGCCAGCCCCTGGAGGTCCATGCCCTCAGCCTGGGGGTAGCCCAGCTCGGCCAGTTCCTTCTCGGCCTGCTGGCGGCGCTGGTCCTGGGTGGCGCCCTCACGGATCAGGGCGTCCTTCTTGGTGACGAGGCTGTCGGCCCGGGTCTTCAGACCCTGAAGGCGGCCCTTCAGCTCTTCGATGTTGATCTCGGGGACGACAGGCTTGGTGGCCATGGGCACTCCTAGTGGGCGTGGGATGGGGTGAACTCGTGGTGGCACTTGGGGCAGACGACGGCGGTCTTGCGGGCGGCTTCAAGCTGGGCCTCAGCCTCTGCGACCTCCTGGGCAGCCAGGGCCTGTTGGTTCTGGAGGTCCGTCTGGGCGGCCTGATTTGCCAGGACGGCCTCGACCGTCGCCTGTAGCTTCTTGAGAATGATACCCGCCTGGAGGATCCGATCCGGCTGGCTGGTGTCCAGCGTGTGGATCTGCTCGGCCAGTGCCTTGACCTGGGTGGAGTCGTTCTCCAGGGCGGCACGCACCCGCACCAGGGCCTTGTAGTAGCGCAGGGCGGGCTTCAGGGTGTCCTCCACCGCGCTCACGGCGGCCTGGAGGCCTGCGTTGGCGGCGAGGATGGTCTGGGCAGCCATGAGCCGGGCCAGGGCCTGCAGGGCGGCGCCGGTCGCCACGGCGGCGGGGGCGACCTTCTCCACGGCCTGGATGTGGGCCACCTGGAACACAGCCTTCTGGGCCAAGGTGGTGGCGTCGTGGATGGTCTTGGTGCGGACCAGGGCCTTGTAGACCTTCAGGGTTGCCTGGAGCTGGGTGTCGAGGGCTTCCACGGCGCCAAGCTGGCGCTCCACCGTGGCGTGAGATTCCCGGGCGCGGATGAGGGCCTTCACGGCATCCACGGCCTTGGTGAGCGTGAGCACCTGGGCGTGGAGCTTCTCGATGGCCTGCAGCGGCTCCTCAACGGAGGAGATCTGGTCAGCCAGGGCCTGCTCCTGCTCTTCCAGGGCGCTCACCTGAGGCGTCAGGGCCTTGGCCTGGGCGTTGATGTCGGTGACCCGCTGGGCCAGCACCTTCCGGCCCCGGTCCAGCCTCTCGGTGGACGCGAAGGCGTTCAGGATGGCATTCAGCTCCGAAGGGGAGGCCCCGACCATGAACTGGCCGTCGAACTGCCCCGCGAAGATGGGGTCGATGGAGACCCCGTTGACCTGCACCGGCCCGAAGCTCTGGTCCTTCACGGCCTGGGGGATGTCACCTCCGAGCTTCTCGAACTTCTGGTCCCCCACGTAGTAGACCGTGGAGTCCTTGGCCTTCGCGCCCCTGGTCACCCTGAGGTCCAGGTCG
>MWBB01000336.1 GCA_002068835.1 Acidobacteria bacterium ADurb.Bin340
TCCCGAGAACCCCCCTGGGCGAACACGCTCGGAAGGGGGCGGGCGGGCCCCAGGGCCGCACGGATGGCTGCGGAGAGGAGAGGCGCGGAGAGACCCTGTACGCAGACGTCCCCATGGGGACACCCGCCCTGGCAGAAGAAGCAGGCCAGAGGCCGCGTGGCGAGGATGGTGCTCGGCGCGTAGGGGAATACGGAGGCGAAGGTCTCCCCGTGGGCGAGCACCACGTGGGGGATCTCCAGGGCACAGGCCAGGTGGGCGATGTCGTTCTCGCCGGTGACCACCAGGCGGGCCCGCTGGACCAGGGCTGCGTGGATCCCCGGCGCGAGCTTCCCTCTGAGGTCGAGGGAAGGCGATGGCAGGACGGGCGAAGGATGGCCGTCCGCCACGGCGGGCCCCAGGAGGAGATGGCAGGCATCCTGGGGGGCCGCCTCCATCAAGGCCTCGGCCAGCGCCGGCGGCAGCGTCCCGAGGGGGGCGGGGGCGAGCAGGACGAGCGGATGCCCCCGCCAGCCGTGATCGGCCAGGAGCTGCTCCGCCGCGGCCTGTGCCTCGGCGTCCGGCCATCCGGGAGCGGGGGCGCAGGCGGGAGGAAAGCCGAAGGCTTCCAGGAAGGCGTTGGCCCGGTCGAGGGGGTTGCCGGTCGCTTCGAGCAGGCGAGTGTAGCCCTCGTCCAGGCGGGCAAGCCCCGGGGGCACCTGCGCTTCTGCGGGCCTCCGGAAGGCCAGCTTGGCCCCGGCGCGGGACGCGAACTGGATCAGGTCCAGGGCGGGCTCCCGCTGGGCGGAGAGGTTCAGGACGGCCTCGGGCCCGAAGGCTTCAAGCTCCCGGGTCAGCTCGCTCAGGTAGGAGGCCTCCTGCCGGAGGCGCTCCTCGGAGATCCACGTGAAGGAGGCCCGCGGCAAGGGGCAGGCGGCGAGCAGGGCGCGGCAGCCTTCCGGCGCGAACACCCGCAGCTCCGTGGCCGGGAGCAGGCTGCCCAGGCGCTCCAGGAGGGTGGCCGCCAGGAGCTGGTCCGGGACCGGACCTGACGCGAGCAGGGCGATCCGGCGTGCGCCGCGGAGCAGGAAGCCCTCGTCGGCCAGGCAGAGCCTGCTGGCCTCGAGACCGGCTGGAGGGCTGCGCTGCTGCGAGAGGTGGCGCCATCCGAGATCCACGGCTTCGATGCGCAGCGGGTCGTACTCGACCGTCTGCAGCCAGGCTTTTGCCTTCTCCCACCCGGCTTCGTCCGGGGTGTTGCGCAGGGTGGTGATGATGCCCGCTCCGTGGTTCCGCTGGATCACGCGGTGGAAGGCGGAGCGGAGGGCGGGCCTGTCCCCGAAGAGGACCCGCGCGAACTCGCCCCAGGCCATGATGTCGTAGAACATGCGCTGCCACGGGTTGGATTCGGCCCAGCGGTCGTTGCCCAGGCGCTTGTAGACCAGGGGCTCCGGGATGAAGCGGAAGGGGCAGGATTTCCGCGTCATACCGAGCATGGAGACCATGTGCGAGTACTCGGTCCAGCCCCAGGTGTCGCGGAGGTCCTGCTGCTCCAGCCAGCGCTCGCGACGGAAGACCATGATGCTGAGGAAGGCGAAGACGCCGGCCGCAAATCTGCACTGTTCCAAATAGGCGAGCAGGTCCTCGTCCTTTCCCAGGTCGTAGGCGGTGCGCTCCAGGGGGGCGACGTACCAGTAGGCGCTTTCGGGAAGGGGCTGGAGGCTCGCGTCGGTCTCGATGGCCCAGCCCAGGTAGATGTCCCGCTTCTCGGGCAGGTGCTCCAGCACGGTCTTCAGGGAACCGGGCAGCAGCGCGTCGTCGTCACCCAGATACCAGCAATACTCGCCCCTCGCCCGGTCCACGAC
>MWBB01000337.1 GCA_002068835.1 Acidobacteria bacterium ADurb.Bin340
TGAGGGGGCGCTTGGTGCGGTCCCGATCGCCGCCGCAACCGAAGAGCACGTGCAGCCGACCGCCTTCCGGCAGCAGATCCCGGCCCGCCGCCAGCAGCTTTTCCAGAGCATCCGGCGTATGGGCGTAGTCCACCATCACGCCGAAGGGCTGGCCCCGGTCGATGCGCTCCAGGCGGCCCGGAGCCCCCGTGAGGCGCGCCACCCCCGGCACCACCTCCGCCAGGGGGAAACCCGCCTCCGCCACCGCCGCAAGCGCGGCCAGCAGGTTGTAGGCGTTGAAGCGTCCCAGCAGGGGACTTTCCACCTCGAAACGGCCTTCCGGCGCCCGCAGGGTGAAGCGGGTGCCCGTGGGAGACAGGCGCAGATTCTCGGCCCGGTAGTCCGCGGGCGCTTCCAGGGCGTAGCTCTTCATCCCGGCTCGGCCCAGCAGGCGCCGGCACCAGGAATCATCGGCGTTCACCAGACCTCGGTCGCACTGGTCGAAGAGCCGGGCCTTGGCCTCGAAGTAGGCCTCCAGGGTGCCGTGGTAGTCCAGATGGTCCTGAGTGAGGTTGGAAAACACCCCCACCTTGAAGCGGGCGCCGTGCACCCGGCCCAGGCACAGGGCGTGGCTGCTCACCTCCACCGCCATGGCCGCATCGCCCGCCGCGGCAGCCTTGCGGAGCCAGCGGTAGAACACGGGGCTTTCCGGGGATGTGCGAACGGCCTCCAGGGCCTCCCCCCCGGCGGCCAGCTGCACCGTGCCCACCAGGCCGCAGCCCCGCCCCACGGCGCCCAGGAGCTGCCGGATGAGCATGGTGGTCGTGGTCTTGCCGTTGGTGCCCGTGACACCGATCAGGGCCAGGCCCTCGTCCGGCGCGCCGTACACCCGCCGCGCCAGCAGGGCCATGGCCTGCCGGGCGGGGCCCTCCCCGTCCGGCAGGCGGGCCGAAGCGACCCCTTCGGGCACGTCCACCGGGGACTGGTGGAAGACCGCCGAAGCGCCTGCGGCCAGCACCGCCGGCACGAAGGCTGATCCATCGACCTTCTCCCCCTTCAGGGCCACGAAGCCCCAGCCCGGCCGGATCTCCCGGCTGTCGCAGGCGAGGCCCTCCAGCTCCACCCCCAGAGGCCCCCGGAGATCCCTCAGTTCCAATCCTGCACACAGTTCAGCCAGCGTCATGGCGTCCTCGCCCGAAGGGTCACGATGCGGTCCGGCGGCAGCGGGCTTCCGGGTTCCGGCGCCTGGGCTTCCACCCTCAGGGGCCGCTCCTCCCGAGCGCCCAGCCCCTCCATCCGGGGCACGCCGCCCGCGAGGATCACCCGCTGCACCGCGGCCTTCATGGAAAGGCCCACCACCGGAGGCACCTTGCCCGCCTCCACATGAACGGTGGCTTCGTCCGTTTCGGAAGAAGGCCAGTCCCGCAGGGTGAGCTTCAGGTCCGGGGTGGCGTCCTCGCCGCCCGCCGCCTGATGGCGCAGGATCCCGTCGCCGATCTGCTTGAAGATGGGCGCAGCCACATCGCCCCCGGTTCCGCTGGTCGGCTCGTCCAGCATCACCAGCACCCCGAAGCGGGGCTTGTCCGCCGGGAAGAAGCCCATGAACGAGGCGTAGTGCTTCCGGGGATCGTACTTGCCGTTGATGATCTTGCGGGCCGTGCCCGTCTTGCCGAAGGCTTCCACCCCATCGAGCTGGGCCAGCCGGGCCGTGCCGGAGGTGATGACGCCCTTCAATGCCTCCCGCATGAGGGCCGAAGTCTCCTCGCTCACCACCTGGGCCCGCACCTTGGGCTTCACTTCCTGGAGCAGCACACCCTGGTCGTTGTAGATGCGGCTGATGAGGCGGGGCTCCATG
>MWBB01000338.1 GCA_002068835.1 Acidobacteria bacterium ADurb.Bin340
ACGTGGACGGCGCCGTTGGGGCGCTGGTCCGGGATGCACAGGATCTGGTTGGCTCCAAGGTCACTCGGAAGCGCACCTTCGCCAAATACCTGGACGGCCAACCTGCGGCGGACCCCACGGCGGGCTTTCAGGATGAGTCGTTCTGGATCGAGCGGAAATCCCTGGAGACTGCCGAGGCCATCGAGTTCGAGCTTGTGACAGCCCTGGATCTGGACGGGCTCAGGCTCCCCCGGCGCATCATCCAGGCCACCGTCTGCCCCTGGGTGTTCAAGGGCGCAGAGTGCGGCTATGCGGGCGCCGATTCGACATGCACCAAAACCCTCGCAGCCTGCCAGACCAAGTTCGGGACCTCGCCGGCGCGGTTCGGGGGATTCCCTGGGGCGCGGCTCCGATGACGCCTGAACTGTTGGCCTCCGTCATGGCCCACGCCCGTGCGGAATCGCCCCGCGAGGCCGCAGGCGTGATCCTCGCCATTAAGGACCAAGCCGTGTTTGTCCCGGTGCGGAACATCTCGGAGGATCCAGACCGCGTGGTGTGGGACCAAGTAGGGCTGGCTGCTGCTGAGGACCGCGGCCCGCTTGTGGGGTATGTCCACTCCCACCCTGGCGGCCGTGCGGTGCCGTCCGAAGCGGACCTGGAGGCGCAAGAAACGTCCGGGCTCCCGTGGTGGATCGTGGTCCCTGAGACGGGCGAATGGATCCGCTTTGGTGCAGCACCAACCACCGGGCGCCCGTTCGCGTGGGGGGTCCAGGACTGCTACACCGTGGCCTCAGACCTGCTGGGGCTTCCCGATTTTGTGCGGGACCAAGAAACGATGGCCACCATGTTCGAGACGCAGCCGGACATCTTGGGCCGGGAAGTGTCACACGCCGCGCCGGGCGATGTGCTCCTGTTCGGGGTCCATTCCACGCGGGCGAACCATTGCGCCGTCTACCTGGGTGACGGGCGAATTGCCCACCATCTTCCGGGGCGGCTTTCGGTGGTCGAAAACATCGGCGGCTGGGCCACCAAGATCCTGCGGACAATGCGGAGGGCGGCATGAGGAAGGTTCGGCTCTACGGCTGGCTGGCGCGGGAGTTCGGGCGGGAGTTCGATCTTGAGGTCCGCACTCCTGCGGAGGCGGTGAAGGCCCTATGCGTGGTGCTGCCGGGGTTCAAGGACGCGATCCGGCGGGACACGCGGCACCTCTACCGGGTGCTGGTGGGCGCGGAGATCCTGGACCCGGAGAAACAGCTTCACGATCCCGCGGGCGATGTGATCCGGCTTGTTCCCGTGGTGGCGGGGGCGAAGGATGGGTTCACGCGGGTGCTGGTGGGCGCTGCGTTGATCGGCCTTGCCCTGTGGAACCCTATGGGCTGGGCGGCCATCGGAGCTAAGGGCGCATGGGGGCTCCAGGCTGTGATGGGCATCGGCATCAGCACAGGACTAGGCGGTGTCTCCCAGCTCCTGGCGAAGCAGCCGGGGTTCGACCCCAGCCTCAGTAGCGGGCCGAAGGACGACCCTACCTTCACCTTCGCCGGTCCCGTGAACACTCAGGCGCAGGGCTACCCTGTGCCAGTGGCTTACGGTCGAATCCGCGTGGGGTCTGCCATCGTTTCCGGCGGCATCGATTCGCAGGCGTTCCGACGTGACCACGGGGCGCCAGACGAGGCCGGGACATGTGGCGGCAACGGAGACGCCACGCCCTGGGTCTGGGCTATCGCGCCGAAGTGAGGGGGAGCCGTGCCGAGGTTTGATGATTGGGTCCGAGATGGCGCTGATTCCCGCGGCGGTGGGGATTTGGGGGGAGGGCTGGGGTCCGGTTCCGGTGGAG
>MWBB01000339.1 GCA_002068835.1 Acidobacteria bacterium ADurb.Bin340
CCGCCACTACCGCCCTTGCTCGGATCCGCAATGTCCTCAATGCCGCCAAACGTAATGGAGGCTTGGCTCCCGGAAACCGTGGCCCCGGTGATGGGACGGGGATAGCCGACCCCGGCGCGGGTGAGCAGCACCATGCCTGCTTCAACCTGCTTGGCTTGATCCTCGTTCCTGAAGGCGAGCGTCGACTGGGTGGGAAGAGGCTGGCCCGGTGTGGCCCCGGGAAGGTCGCTCTGGAGCGTGCCCTGGAAGGGCAGGATCTCGTCGTAGTAGAAGCTGAGCTGATCCGCCTGAGCCAGGGCCGATGGGACATCCGTACCCGCATACGCCTGGTTGGGCAGGATCATGAAGGGCGGGTTGGCGGAGGTGACAGCGGCAGGCCAGTTCACCAGCGAGGTGGGCAGCATGCCCGCCAGGTTGAGATCGTCGTAGAGCATGTCCATGCTCATGCGGTTGCGGCGGGCGCTGGCCAGGGACTCGGAACTGGTGGCGAAGGTGGTGAGGCTGGCCTTGAACACCGTGGCCATGCCCGCCATGAGGACGCCGGTGAACAGCACGGCCACGAGCAGTTCAACCAGGGAGAAGCCCCGGCTACGGGCGTGATCAGTTGTTCGCATAGCTGATTCTCCGGTTCAGAACGACCTCTCGCGGGCGAGGGGTGCCATCGGCATCGGCCCCCTCGGCCCAGGTGACGGTGACGGCCATATCCACCAGCCCCCCCACCTGGGCCACGGGGGCGGCCACCACCGTGGGCACCACATTGACGTTGAAGAAGGCAGCGCCATCCTGAGCATCCGGCAGGCGCCGCCCGGCGAAGTTGCACTCGATGTCAGCGGCCCCGTTGAAGGGGGTCAGAAGGTCCGCCGGAATGGCAGCTCCCTGCTGGGAGAACAGCCGGGCGGCACGCCCGCGGGCCTGGGCATCATCCAGGATCCCTTCGGCGATCAGGATGGCTGTGGAAAGGGAGCGACTGCCGGTGTTCTGGCGCAGGGAGAGGGTCTGCAGCATGGCCAGCCCCAGCAGGCCGACCCCCATGATGAAGGCGGCCACCAGCAGTTCCACCATGCTGAAGCCGGCTTGTTGGTGTCGCGTTCGCTGTGGCGTTCTCACATGCGCCTCCACGTGGATTCACCTTCCGCTTTGAAATATTTGTAAACCACGGTGCTGTTGGCGGGCACCACCAGGATCCCCACGGCGCCGTTGGGCCGGGGATTGCTGCCCGCCATGGAGACCACCACCACGGAGAATCCTTGCTCGAAACGCTTGTTCTGGGCGTTGATCACCACGGAGTTGGCTCCCCCTGTGAACAGCCGATTGCCGAGGGCCTTCACGAGATCCGCCTGGCTGGCGACAGGTTCGACCGCCAGGAGGTCCGGCGCGCTGCCGCGGGCCCTGGCGTACCAGTTTTCTTGGGCGCTGGTCAGCACGGCTGCGGCCCGATGATCGCGGGAATTGGGATAGAGGCTGCGAAAGCACTCGCTGGAAGGACCTTGACGCCGGGTATCGTCGCCGGGCACCAGGTCCGCCGCTCCGGGAGGATTGGGAACGACGTTGGGCTCCCGGAAGGGCCTGCCATCCATGATCAGCGAGCCCCCCATCCAGGTGCCGTCGGTGGAGACATAGACATCCCGCGACATCAATAGGGTGTTTTTCTGGGCCGCCATCAACACGCCTTCCATCTCGTCCATCACGGAACGGACGCCTCCGGACCCTTTGCTGGAGAGGTAGATCGTCGCGGAAACCCCGAGAATGCCGATGATGGCCAGCACCACCAGCATCTCGACGAGGGTGAACCCGCGGGAACGAGCAGT